>NZ_JBHUAL010000027.1:0-57243 GCF_042789775.1 Kitasatospora sp. NPDC056800
CATGTTAACAATTATAAAATTGTATTTTAGTTTTTTACGTGCTTGCCTGTTAAAGGCTCGTCCTACGGGCCCCGCGCACCCCGGGTGCGCGGGGCCCTTCGGCGTGTCGGGATATCGAATCGACGGCGATCAGGTAACAGGTCCGTTGAGAGTGCCCTTGGAATGGACTGCTATCCTGCCGCTCATTGGCTCTCCCCCGCCGGCGTCCGCGATGCTCCGGGTGCGGAGGGGGAAGGATTCCGGCCGGTGGGTCGACCCGGCGGTCCATGCCGCCCAACCGCTTTCGGATCACATGGGGACAGGCGAAGAAGGATGCTCAACGCAGTGGAGCAGGGAGTCGGGCGGACCGGGGAACCGGCGCCGCTGTTGTCGGTCGTCATGCCGATCTACAACGAGCAGGAGGCGCTGCCGCTGACCGTGCGGCGCCTGCGCCCGATCCTCGACGGCCTGGGAATCACGTATGAAGTGGTCGGCATCGACGACGGGAGCACGGACGCCACCCCGGCGCTGATGCAGAAGATCCACCAGGACTGGCCGGAGTTCCGGATCGTCCGCTTCGCCCGCAACTCCGGGCACCAGGCCGCGCTCACCGCCGGCATCCACCGTGCCTTCGGCGACTACGTCGTCTCCATCGACGCCGACCTCCAGGACCCGCCGGAGAAGATCCCCGAGATGCTCTCGCTCGCGCGGGAGCGGGACCTCGACATCGTCTACGGCGTGCGCGGCGACCGCGGCACCGACACGATCTTCAAGCGCCGCACCGCCGGCGCCTACTACTGGCTGATGCGCAAGCTCGTCGGCAAGAAGATGCCCAACCAGGCCGGTGACTTCCGGCTGCTCAGCCGCGCGGCGGTGGACGCTCTCAAGGCGATGCCCGAGCACCAGCCGGTCTACCGGCTGCTGGTGCCGTGGCTCGGCTTCCCGAGTGGCGAGGTCGTCTACGTGCGCGAGGAGCGGGTCGCCGGCTCGACCCACTACCCGCTGTCCAAGATGGTCCGCCTCGCCGTCGACAGCGTCACCAACTTCTCCGCGAGCCCGCTGCGGCTCGCCACCTGGCTCGGCCTGCTGAGCTTCGTGCTCTGCTTCGCCCTCGGCGTCTACACCGTGGTCGCGTACGCGCTCGACAAGACCGTCCCCGGCTGGTCCTCGCTGTTCATCGGCATGCTGTTCCTCGGCGCCGTGCAGCTCTTCTGCATGGGCCTCCTGGGCGAGTACGTCGGCCGCATCTACTCGGCGGCACAGGCCAGGCCGGCCTACTTCGTCGGCTATGACTCGGCGGAGGGGACCGACCCCGCGACAGCTCGTCGCAGCGCCTCCTACACGGGCTGACCGGAGTCGTTCCGACGCCGGTCGACGGACCGCCGCCGGCCTCCACCGGGCTGCCGTGCTGCGAGCTGTGAGCTCGGACGAGAGAACGGACACCATGCATACGAACAGCACCGCGACCGGAGCAGTGCCGGCCACCGGAGGACGCCCGGGTATTCCGGCGCCGTCCGGCGGGCGGCCCGGCGGCACGGCGGACGGGAGAACCGGGGCCCACGCCCTCTGGCGGTTCCTCCCTGCGGTCTGCGCGTACCTGCTCCTGGTGGGGCTGCTGTTGGCCGCGGACACCAGGGTCGGTGACATCGCCCGGTACACCTTCTACGCGGGCTGGGGCGTGGTGCTTCCGGGCACCCTGGTCTTCCGGGCCCTGCGCAGGCGTCCGCACACCCTGCTGGAGGACCTCGTCTTCGGCGCGGTGACCGGGCTGGTGCTGGAGCTGGCGGCGTGGGCGGTCCTCGTCCGCGCGGGCCTCCAGTCGGTGGCCGTCGGGTGGCCGCTCGCCGTGGTCGTCCCGTTCCTGCTCGTCCCGCGCCTGCGCCGGCACTGGCGCCCCAGCGGGTACCGGCGGCTGTCCCTCGGCTGTTCCTGGTCGATGGCCGGGCTGGTGGGCCTGACCAGCCTGTACTACTACCTGGTCTTCCTGTCGAAGTTCCCGGTCCTGGCGACGGACGAGAAGTCACGGCTGTTCGGCGACATGCCGTACATGCTGTCGCTGGCGGCCAACGCCAAGCAGCACGTGCCGCTGACCTTGCCGCAGGTGGCGGGGGAGCCGCTCCACTACCACTGGTTCACGTTCGCGCACATGGCGATGACCGACATGGTCGGCCACATCGACCTGCCGGTGGTCGAGACCAGGCTGCTCGTCCCCGCGTTCGCCGCGCTCGGTGCGCTGATCACGGCGGTGGTGGCCCAGCGGATCACCGGTCGGGCGTGGGCCGGCCCGCTCGCCGCGCTGCTGCTCTTCGCGGTCGGCGAGTTCACCGCGGTCTACCCGAACACCGTGATGAGCTGGACCTTCGGTGCGCCGGCCGTCCGGTTGATGTCCTGGTCGAGCATGTCGCTGACGTACAGTCAGCCGCTGCTGATCGCGCTGATCGGCGTGGTCGCCGACGGGCTCCGCAGGGTCGGCGGCCCGGGCGACGCCGACGGGCCGCCCCGGGCACCGGAGTTCGGGTGGGGAGTCTTCGTCCTGGCGGCGATGTTCGCGACCGCCTCCAGTGCGGCCAAGGCGAGCACCCTCCCGGTGGCACTCGCGGGTCTGGCCGTCGCCGGCCTGGCGGTCCTGATCAGGACCCGGCGCATCCCCTGGAGGGTTGTCGGGCTGGGCGCGGCCATCGCGGGCGCCCAGCTCTTCGCGACGGCGGTGATCTTCGACTTCGAGAGCTACGGCCTGGAGGTCATCCCCTTCGGCAACATCCAGAAGTACTGGGCCGAACCCGTGGAGGGCCGGCCGGTGCTGCTGCAGAGCGGTCTGGTCGCGGCCGTCCTGATCGCCTTCTTCCTGAACCACCAGATCAAGCTCCTCGGCGCGGTGCCGCTGCTGTGGCGGCGCCGCCTCCGGCTCGACGCGGTGCAGTGGTTCCTGCTCGGCGCGGTGGTCGCCGGACCGGCGGCCTACCTGGTGGTCAACGGTTACAACGCCAGCTACTTCACCATCTCCGCGATGCCCTTCGGGGCGGTGCTGTCCGCCTGGGGGTACTGCGAGGCCTTCGAACGGGCCACGCTGCCCAAGGCAGCGAAGGCCGCCCTGGCCGTCGGCGCGGTGGCCCTGACCGGACTGTTCACCTGGCTCTCGTACCGGTTCTCGGCGGACTGGGAGACCTTCCTGCGCGAGCACACCGGGGACGGCACCGGCACCGAGCCGTACACGCCGCTGCTGCCGGCGCTGAGCGTGGCGGCCGCGTTCGCGGTGCTGGCGGTCCTCCTGGGGCTGCTCTGGCGCCTGCTCTCCAGGGCGGCGGGCGGTCTGCGGCGCCGGGGCGGGGTCGTCCTGCTCACCGCCGGACTGACGCTCGGCACCCCGGGTCTCGCCCTCGATGCCATTCAGGCCCACGAGACCCTGTGGGACGGCAGCTGGGTGATGCCGGCGAGCCAGGTGAACGCCGCGCGCTGGATCCGCTCGCACAGCGCGCCCTCGGACATCCTGGCGACGAACAGCCACTGCTGGCAGTACGAGGACTACGCGGACGGCCTGCCGTGCGCCAACTACCGTTCGCACTGGCTCAGCGGCTACTCGGAGCGCTCGGTCCTCATCGAGGGCTGGGCGTACGCGCCGAGGCTGATGGCCAGCGCGAACGGGGCGTCGGCCTCCGGCTCGCCGTTCTGGGACACCGAGCTGTTCCAGCTCAACGAGGCCGCGTTCTACGCGCCGACGCCGGACGTCCTGAACCGGCTGCACCGCGATCACAAGGTCCGCTACCTCGTGGTCCAGCGGAAGGCCGGCGCCGAGTCACCGCAGCTCAAGGACCTCGCCAAGCCGGTGTTCGACAACGGCCGGGTGGCCGTCTACGAGCTCTCCTGACCCGACGAACGAAGCAGTGGGCAATCCATGGTCTCCACCGACAACGCGCCGGCACCGGCCCCCGACGGCCGGGCGGCCGCGACGGCCGGCACCGCCAAGCGGCAGCTGCCGTCGTTCCTGGTCATCGGCGTGCTCAGCACGCTCTTCTACCTGGGCCTGTACGTGGTGGCCCGCCAGGTCGTCGACCAGCAGGCGGCGAACCTGATCGCCCTGGCGGTGAGCGCGGTCGCCAACACCGCGGCCAACCGGCGCTTCACCTTCGGCATCACCGGCTCGGAGGGCGCGGTGCGCCACCAGCTCCAGGGCGCCGTCGCCTTCCTGATCGGCCTGGGCCTGAGCAGCGGCGCACTCGCGCTGCTGGCCCTGCTCGCGCCGCACGCCTCGCGGGTGGTCGAGGTCGCGGGCCTGGTCGTGGCCAACGGCCTCGCGACGGTGGCCCGGTTCGTCCTCCTCAAGGTGTGGGTCTTCAGGACCCGCTGAGGGCGAACCGGGCCACCGGGGCCTGGCGTCGTGCGGTCAGGGCGCGGGGACCGCAGACCTGGCGGGTTCCCCGGCCTGCTCGGCCGACACCGGGACGACGACCGTGCGGGCCCGGCGTTCGGCCAGCGCGCGCACCGGCCGCGGCGTCCAGTCCTTCGCCTTCAACGCGGGCTTCTCGACCAGGTACCAGGAGAGCGCGGCGAGGACGACCGTCCCGCCGAGGGACAGCGGGAGGTAGACCTTCATGCCGTGGGTGTTGCCCCCGAGCGCGGCGACGGCCTGCTCGACGGTGAAGCCGTACACGTAGATGCCGTACGAGAAGTCCCGCTTGACGCCGATCCGTTGGAACGGCCGGGGCAGCCGGACCGCCAGCCAGAAGAGCAGGTACGCGAAGGCCGGGTAGCCGAACGCGAACAGCCCGCCGTAGCGCAGGCTGGCGACGAGCACGACGACCGACAGCAGCGCGAGCCCGGCGTTGATCGGGATCCGCTCCTTGTACAGCTGCACCGTGGCGCCGAGCAGGAAGACGAACGCCAGGTAGACGAAGTACTGGGTGTAGACCTGGCCGAAGACCGGCACGTGGATGTAGAAGCCCATGCTGTGCGGGTTGTTGACGAAGCCGGGAGTCGTCCGCCAGTCCTCGAAGATCAGGATCCAGCCGACCAGGGTCAGCAGCGGCACCGTCTTCTTCGCGCGCAGCAGCACGCCGCCGGCGGCCAGCAGGCCCATCATGACGTAGCAGAGCATCTCGTAGTCGAGCGACCAGAGGGAGCCGTTGATCCCGGGGTCGTGGTTGGTGCCGGCCTTCATGCCGTCGTCGATCACGTTCGAGATGTCGAACCCGGTGGAGAGCGAGGCGTTCCAGGCACCCGCCAGGTAGTTCAGCGGCCCGTGCGGGTGTGACCAGTAGCCGGTGAGCGAGTGGTGGGTCCGGTAGTACAGGGCGGGCGCCACCAGCAGGACGCAGACCAGGAGCGAGGCCCAGAGCCCGGGCAGGATGCGCAGGGCGCGGTGCCAGGAGTACCGGCCGATCGTGCTGCGCAGGGCGCTGCCGGTGATCATGAACCCGGAGAGCGCGAAGAAGCCGACCACCGCGAGCCGGCCGAGGTCTATCTGGCCACCGCTGAAGTGGGAGAGCGGAGCGGGCCGGCCGAATCCGAGCGGGTAGGCGTGGGAGTAGACGACGAGCACCGCCAGGGCCGTGCGGATCGCGCCGAAGCTGTTCTGGCGGCCGGACAGGCTGCCTCCTCCACCCCCTCCCATCAGCCACGCGAAGCGTCGGGTGCCGACGCCCCCGCGTATGCCGTGTGAGGGTCCCGCTTGGTGGGTCATGGTCGTCCGATCCGGCCGGCTGGGGAGCGGCCTGGGAAGGGGCCTGGGAGGGGGCAGGAGGGGCAGGAGGGATGACTGAGGGGACGTGAGCGCTCGCGCGCGCGTCCCCTCAGCCGGACCGGCAGTCGCTACTGCTGCTTCAGCGAGTCCGTGTAGGCCTTGCAGGCCTGGTAGTCCGGCAGCAGGCCGGTGGCGAGCGCCTCCGCGAGGGTGGGCGCGACCGCGTCACGGGCGGAGAGCTGCGGGGCGTCGGTCGGCCACTCGATGCCGAGGTCCGGGTCCAGCGGGTGCACGCCGTGCTCGCCGGTCGGGTTGTACGTCGCCGAGCAGAGGTAGGTCAGCGTGGCGTCGTCGCTCAGGGCGCAGAAGCCGTGGCCGAGGCCCTCCGGGATGTAGACGGCCGTGCGCTCGGTGTCGTCCAGCCGGACGAACTCCCACTTGCCGAAGGACGGCGAGCCGACCCGCAGGTCGACGATGACGTCCAGCACCGCGCCGCGGGTGCAGGCCACGTACTTGGCCTGGCCGGGCGGGACGTCGGCGAAGTGGATGCCGCGGACGACGTCCTTGGCGGACAGCGACAGGTTGGCCTGGGCCAGGTCCAGCGGGTGGCCGACGACCTCGGCGAGGAGGTCGAAGCGGTACCACTCGGTGAAGTGGCCACGGGCGTCGCCGTGCACCTGCGGGGTGATCTCGAAGGCGCCCTCGATGGAGAGCTCGCGGAACTTCACTTGGCGGCCGCCTCGTCGAGCAGGTCCACCAGGTACTGGCCGTAGCCGCTCTTCAGCAGCGGCTCGGCGAGCTCGCGCAGCTGGGCGTCGTCGATCAGCCCGGCCCGCCAGACGGCCTCCTCGATGCAGCCGATCTTGAAGCCCTGGCGCTCCTCGATGACCCGGACGAACTCCGAGGCCTGGACCATCGACACGAACGTGCCGGTGTCCAGCCAGGCGGTGCCACGGTCGAGGGTCGTCACGTGCAGGTCGCCGGTGCGCAGGTAGGCGTCGTTGACGGCGGTGATCTCCAGCTCGCCGCGGGCGCTCGGCTCCAGGGTGCGGGCGATCTCGACGACCCGGTTGTCGTAGAAGTACAGGCCGGGGACGGCGTAGCGGGACTTGGGCTCGGTCGGCTTCTCCTCGATGGAGATGACCTGGCCGCTCTCGTCGAACTCGACCACGCCGTACGCGGTCGGGTCGGCCACGGGGTAGGCGAAGACCCGGCCGCCCTTGATGTCGGAGTGCTCGGTGAGCGAGGTGCCCAGGCCGGTGCCGTGGAAGATGTTGTCGCCGAGGATCAGGGCCACCGGCTCGTCGCCGATGAAGTCCGCGCCGAGCACGAAGGCCTGGGCGATGCCCTCGGGCTTCTCCTGGACGGCGTACTGGAGCTTCAGGCCGAACTGGGAACCGTCGCCCAGCAGCCGTTCGAACTGGTCCCGGTCGTTCGGGGTGGTGATGATCAGGATCTCGCTTATCCCGGCCATCACGAGGGTCGAGAGGGGGTAGTAGATCATCGGCTTGTCGAAGACCGGGAGGAGCTGCTTCGACACCGCACGGGTCAGGGGCCACAGCCGCGAGCCGGTGCCGCCGGCCAGGAGGATTCCACGCATGGGAGCACCCTATTCGAGATCGCCCGACGCGGGAGGGGCCGGGTCGGGAGGGTGTTCGGGCGGCGGTAGACTACGCGCATTATGCGCATCCTCGTGACCGGCGGCGCCGGGTTCATCGGTTCGGAGTTCGTCCGTCAGCTCCTCGGGGCTGACGAGAACGCCCGGATCACGGTCTTTGACAAGCTCACCTACTCGGGCGTCCTGGAGAACCTCGCCCCGGTGGCCGACCACAAGGGCTACACCTTCGTCCAGGGCGACATCTGCGACACGGACGCCGTCGACCAGGTCATGCCGGGCCACGACGTGGTGGTGCACTTCGCCGCCGAGTCCCACGTGGACCGCTCGATCGCCGGTGCGGGCCCGTTCGTGCTGACCAACGTCGTCGGCACCCAGGTCCTGCTCGACGCCGCGCGCAAGCACGGCGTCGGCCGCTTCGTGCACATCTCCACCGACGAGGTGTACGGCTCGATCAGCGAGGGCTCCTGGACCGAGACCTGGCCGCTGGAGCCGAACTCCCCGTACTCGGCCTCCAAGGCCTCCTCCGACCTGCTGGCGCTGGCGTACCACCGCACCCACGGCATGGACGTCGTGGTGACCCGCTGCTCCAACAACTACGGGCACTACCAGTTCCCGGAGAAGGTCATCCCGCTGTTCACCACCAACCTGATCGACGGCAAGAAGGTGCCGCTGTACGGCGACGGTGGCAACGTCCGCGACTGGCTGCACGTCTCCGACCACTGCCGGGGCATCGAGCTGGTCATGCGCGGCGGCCGCGCGGGTGAGGTCTACAACATCGGCGGCGGCACCGAGGCCACCAACAAGGAGCTGACCGGCCTGCTGCTGGAGGCCGCCGGCGCGGGTTGGGACATGGTCGAGCACGTCGAGGACCGCAAGGGCCACGACCTCCGCTACTCGATCGACATCAGCAAGATCCGTGAGGAGCTCGGCTACGAGCCGCAGGTCCGCTTCGAGGACGGCCTCGCCGCGACCATCGCGTGGTACCGCGAGAACCGCGCCTGGTGGGAGCCGCTGAAGCAGAAGGCGGCCCTGGCCAAGTGACCGCGAACGCCGCCGCGCCCGTGCGCTGGCTGGTCACCGGCGCGGCCGGGATGCTCGGGCAGGACCTGCTCTCGGTGCTGGGCGCCGACGGGACCGCCGAGATCACCGCGCTGCGCCGGGCGGACCTCGACATCACCGACCCGGCGGCCGTCCAGGCCGCCGTCGAGGGCCACGACATCGTGGTCAACTGCGCCGCGTGGACGAACGTCGACGCCGCGGAGGCCGAGGAGGACGCCGCCACCGCCGTCAACGGCACCGGTGTGCGCCACCTGGCCGAGGCCTGCGCCAAGAGCGGCGCGCGGCTGCTGCACGTCTCCACCGACTACGTCCTGCCGGGCGACGCCACCGAGCCCTGCCCGGAGGACGCCCCGACCGCGCCGGTGAACGCGTACGGCCGCGGCAAGCTGGTGGGGGAGCGGGCGGTCGCCGAACTGCTCCCCGAGCACGGCTACGTCGTGCGCACCGCCTGGCTGTACGGCGAGCACGGCCCGAACTTCGTGGCCACCATGCTCAAGCTCGCCGCCCAGCGCGACACCCTGGACGTGGTGGACGACCAGCACGGCCAGCCGACCTGGTCGTACGCGCTGGCCGGCCGCCTGGTCGAGCTCGGCCGGGCCGCGCTCGCCGGGCAGGCCCCGGCCGGGGTCTACCACGGCACCGCGAGCGGCCGGACCACCTGGTGCGGACTGGCCCGCGAGACCTACGCGCTGAGCGGGCTGGACCCGGAGCGGATCCGCCCGACCACGTCGGAGGCCTTCGTCCGCCCGGCCGCCCGCCCCGCCTTCAGCGTGCTGGCCCACGACCGCTGGGCCGCCGCCGGGCTGGCGCCGCTGCCCGAGTGGCGGACCATGCTGGCCGAGGCCCTGGCCACGCCCGTCTTCGCCGAACTGGCCGCCACGGCCCGGACCACGGAGAGCGACAGACCTCAGTGAAGAACGCACTGACGAAGGTGGCTGCCGCGCTACCGCCGGGAACCCTGGCGGTGGCCGGCGGCACCGTCGTACTGGGTGCCGCCTCCTACATCCACCTCGGAGTGGCGGGCCACAGCCTGTCGGTCGACGACATGGCGAACGTCTCGCTGCTGTGGACGATCGTGATGTCGGTCGGCATCGGCGTCTTCTTCCCGATCGAGCAGGAGCTCACCCGGATCGTCTCGGCGCGCGCGGCGCTCGGCCACGGCGCCGCGCCGGTGCTGCGCCGGGCGACCCTGCTCACCGGCGGGATCCTCGCGGCGACCCTGGTCGCCCTCGGCGCCGCCTCCGGCCCGATCGCCCGGTCGATGTTCCACGGCGACCGCTCGCTGGTGCTGGCGCTCGGCGGGGCCTTCACCGGCATGGCCGTCTGCTACCTCACCCGCGGCGTGCTGGCCGGCCTCGGCCGCTTCGGCGCGTACGGCACCCAGCTCGGCCTGGACGGCGGCCTGCGGATCGGCCTGGCCTTCGCCTTCGCCGTGGCCGGTGTGCACTCGGCGCTCGCGTTCAGCCTGATCCTGGCCGTCGCGCCGATCATCGCCACGATCGTCACGCTGCCGCCGCTGCTGCGCGCGGTGAAGCCCGGCGAGCAGGTCGGCTGGTCCGAACTCTGCTCCGGGCTCGGCCTGCTGATCTGCTCGACGCTGCTCTCCCAGGTCGTGGTGAACGCGGCCGTGGTGAGCACCAAGCTGCTCGCGCCCTCCGACTCCGCGCTGATCGCCGCCCTGCTCAACGCGCTGGTGCTGGCCCGGGTGCCGCTGTTCGTCTTCGGCTCGCTCCAGGCCTCGCTGCTGAACGGCCTCTCCGCCGCGATCGCGGTCGGGGACCGGGCCGCCTTCACCGGGATGCTCAAGAAGATCGGCGCCGTGGTCGGCGGACTCGGCGTGCTCGGCGGCATCCCGGCGGTCGCCCTCGGCCCCTGGCTGATCCAGGTGCTGTTCGGCGCAAAGCCGGTGCTCGGCTGCCTCGACTTCTTCTGGATGTCCGCCGGAACCGTGGCGTACATGTTCGCGATGGTGCTCGGCCAGGCGCTGATGGTATTCAAGCGGCACAACCTTCAGCTGCTCTGCTGGGCGGTCGGCACGGCGGTCCTCGCCGCGATCACCTTCATGCCGGGCGACGTGTCCACCCGCGTGGTCGTTGCGTACACGGCGGGTTCCGTGGCCACCGTCCTCGGTATGCTGGCGGTCCTGAGGCAGAGTTTCGCCCGTTCGGCGACGAACTCCGCCGGCCTCGTCCAGCAGTCGGGGGACCCGAACGCCGCGGTGTTGAGCAGCCGGACGGCCGGTGACTGACCGTGTCCGCCCCTCATCTTCAGATCGCCGCGCAGCAGCGCGGGCCAGACCCCATTCATGGAGCCTCCGTGTCCCAGTACGACGATGTTTGGCTGGTGATCCCGGCCTACAACGAGGGCCAGGTGATCGCCGACGTTGTGGAGGGGGCGCGAAAGACGTTCCCGAACATCGTGGTCGTCGATGACGGCAGCGGCGACGACTCGGCCAAGCACATCATGGAGACGGGCGCGCACCTGGTGCGCCACCCGGTCAACCTCGGCCAGGGTGCCGCCCTCCAGACCGGCCTCGCCTACGCCCTGGCCCAGCCGGGCGCCAAGTACTTCGCCACCTTCGACGCGGACGGCCAGCACCAGACCGCCGACGTCGAGAAGATGGTCGCCCTGCTGCGGGAGGGCGACACGGACGTCGTCCTCGGCTCGCGCTTCATCGAGCAGAACGGGCAGGTGCCGTGGATCAAGCGGGTCGTCCTGCGCACCGCGGCGACCGTCAGCCCGACCGCTCGCAAGCTCAAGCTGACCGACGCCCACAACGGTCTGCGCGTGCTGAACCGCGAGGCCGCCGGCCGGCTGCGGATCACCATGAACGGCATGGCGCACGCGTCGGAGATCGTCAGCTTCCTCGCCGGCTCGGACCTCCGGGTCGCCGAACTCCCGGTGGACATCCTGTACACCGACTACTCACGCGCCAAGGGTCAGTCCCTGATCAACGGCGTCAACATCATCTTCGACATCTCGCTGCGGGAGCGTAGCCGCCGATGAAATTCTTCTGGATCCAGCTGGTTCTCATTCTCGGCTCGGTCACTCTCGCCTTCATGTTCATCCGGCGTTGGGACCGTGCCAACACCCGCGCCTGGAAGCGCATCGCGTTCTCGGTCTTCGTGCTCGTGAACATCTACGCGGTGCTGCGTCCCACCGACGTGACCTGGCTGGCCCACCAGCTCGGTGTCGGCCGCGGCACCGACCTGGTGCTGTACGGGATGGTGCTGGGGATGGGCTTCCTGACCCTGAACACCTTCCTGCGCTTCCGCTCGCTGGAGAAGAAGCTCACCGACCTGGCGCGGACCGTGGCGATCAACGAGGGCGCCCGTCTGAACGAGGAGCGCTTCGACCTGGACCTGCCGGTCTCGGCGCCGGTCGACCGCAGCAAGGCCTGATCCCGTGGCGACCTTCGAGTTCATGCTGCCGTACTACGGCGACGTGGCGCTGATGCAGGCCGCGGTGCGGAGCATCCTCGCGCAGACCGACCGGGACTTCCGGCTGACCGTCATAGACGACGGCAAGGAGCTGGACGTCCCGGGCTGGTTCGCCTCGCTCGGCGACGACCGGGTGAGCTACCTGCGCAACGAGCACAACCTCGGCATCACCAAGAACTTCCAGAAGTGCGTGGAGCTGTCCACGGCCGACCACGTGGTCATCATGGGCTGCGACGACCTGCTGCACCCGCACTACCTGGAGACCGTCCGGGCGATCGTCAAGGACAACCCGGACCTGGGCATGGTGCAGCCGGGCGTCGAGGTCATCGACGGCAACGGCGAGGTCAGCCGCTCCGGCCTGGCGGACAACGTCAAGGAGAAGATCTACGCGCCGACCGTCAAGGGCCGGCGGCTGATGGGCGGCGAGGAGCTGGCCGCGAGCGTGCTGCGCGGCAACTGGCTCTACTTCCCGTCGATCTGCTGGCGGGGCGAGGCACTGCGCGCGGTCAACTTCCGCGACGAGTACTCGGTGATCCAGGACCTGGCCCTGGTCGTCGACCTGCTGGAGCGCGGCGAGCAGATGCTGGTGGACAACACCACCGTCGTCTTCCAGTACCGGCGGCACGCCGTCAGCGAGTCCTCGGTGCAGGCCTTCTCCGGCACCCGGTTCACCGAGGCGGAGCGGTACTTCAACGCGGTGGCGGAGCGGATGGACGCCCGCGGCTGGCCGAAGGCCGCCCGTGCGGCCCGGTTCCGCAGCGCCTCGCGCCTGCACGCGCTGACCATGCTGCCGGGCGCCCTGAAGCGCGGCGAGCGGGCCGGCGCCAAGGTGCTGGTCCGCCACGCGCTGACCGGCGGCGACCGGCACTGACCGCTCGCACCCACTGGTACGGCACTGGGCCGGTAGTCCGAGTTCGGACTACCGGCCCAGTGCCGTTCGCGGTTCGG
The DNA here is from genome assembly GCF_042789775.1 of Kitasatospora sp. NPDC056800. Taxonomy (NCBI): domain Bacteria; kingdom Bacillati; phylum Actinomycetota; class Actinomycetes; order Kitasatosporales; family Streptomycetaceae; genus Kitasatospora; species Kitasatospora sp. NPDC056800. Next base: position 12,722 of record NZ_JBHUAL010000027.1, read on the forward strand.
GGAGGGTCACTCGGGCAGGTCTGCGGAGAACCCGGGGAGCAGTTCGTCCTTGCGCGGGTACGGGTTGACCTTCGGGCAGATCAGCTTCCCGAGGTCGACCTTCGGGTCCGCCGGGTTGATGAGCCCCGGGGCGTCGACGCACTTGGGCGCGTAGCGTGAGCAGTGCCCCTTGGTGTCGGCGGTGGTCTGCGAGATCCAGGCCAGCATGCCGGCGCCCTCGTGCGGGTCGGGCATGTACTTGCTGGCGGTGGCGGAGCCGGCCATGCCGAAGAGCAGGCCCAGCGCGCAGAGGGCGCCGATGGCCACGCCGCGCTGGTTGAGGCGCAGCGGGAGACGGCGGCCGGTCTCCTCGGCCGTCTCGGGGGCCGAAGCGGCGCTCCGACGGCGGCGGGCGATCAGGTAGCAGGCCAGGCCGACGAGGACCAGCAGGCAGTAGAGCAGCTGCGCGCTGGTGCGCGGGTAGAGCATGACGGCCTGGTCGCGCTCCATGTGGGAGGCGTACCAGTAGCGCATCAGCAGGGCGCTCGCCGTGCAGGCGGCGGCGGTCAGGACGACGGCCCGGCCGATCCCGAGGGCCAGCGCCACGCCCAGGCCGACCAGCAGCAGGATCGTGAAGAGGCCGACCCCGCCGAGCTCGCCGGGGATCGGCCAGGTGCTCTGGCCGTCGGTGCCGGGGAGGTCGTCGCGCCACATCGCGAAGTAGGTCGGCTCGGTGTAGGTGTCGAAGTAGCAGTAGCGGTCGACCGTGCTCCCGGCGGACCCGAGCAGCCGGACCAGGTAGAGGGAGGAGACGGCCAGGAAGACCCCGGCGGCGGCGCCGATCGCGGTCAGGGCGTTGAGCAGGCCGGGGGTCCCGCCGGTGCGGCGGGCACGCAGCAGCAGCACCACGGTGAGGACCACCGCTCCGGCCGCGGACCACACGAACCAGCCGGAGTAGAGGTTGAACAGCAGTGCGATCCCGAGGCCGAGCACGGCGCCGCGGACGGCGACGGTGCGGCGCGGGAGTTCCGGGGCGCGCTGGAGGAGCTGCATCAGCTTCGCCAGCACGGGGAGGAAGGCGACGAGCACGAAGGTGGTGTACGGCTTGTACGGCTGCGCCATCGGCAGGGCGGCGGTGACGCCGATCCCGAGTGCCCAGAGCGGGGGCAGCAGCAGCCGCCAGGACAGGTAGGCGAGCGGGCCGAGCATCGCGACGAACAGCAGGTCGACGAGCTTGAGCGCGTAGCCGATCTGTCCGTGGGTGAGGTGTTCGGCGACGAAGGCGACGATGTGCGGGAACAACGGCGGGTAGGCGCCGTCGAGGGGCTTGCCGTCCATCAGGGCGCTGACCCAGGCCTGGAGGTTGCCGGAGTCCCCCGACTGGGCGTACAGAGGCCAGTTGGTGTCGCGCAGCGCGAGCGAGACGCCGGCCGCCAGGACGCCGGAGGACAGGCCCGCGACCGCGGCCGCGGCGAACCGGACCGGGACCTCCGCCCAGCGGCGCATCGCCGGCACCAGGACCAGGACGACGACGGCGAGCAGCAGCAGGAGCCGGAGCTGCAACGCGGCGAGGCCGCTGACCTGGCCGATCCGCGACATGGGGTTCAGCTCGATGGACGTTGCCAGGCCCGTCATGAGCAGGGCCGCCGCGACCGCGGTCAGGGCCTCCGCGGTCCAGAGGACGGCGGGGCCGCGCAGGGCGGCGGCCCGTCTTGTTCGCCTGGACGGTATGCCCTGTTGCATGCCCGGGGTGGAGGCGGGCTGCACGCTCGTCGTCACTGTTCGGTCCTTCTGCTCTTCCGCAGAGATTCGGTGCGGAGGCGGTGTGTGGTTTCGGTGCCGGACACCGAGATTCTGCCAGCCCCCCGGGCAGCGGATCAGCAGGGGCCGAACCACCCTGTCCTGGCGGGCCGTTGTCGTCCGTGGGGGGAGGAGTGTGTTGGCTCCGGCAGATCACCGCGTGGCACACTGCCGATGCGCTTCGACGAGTGGTGGCGGGAACCGTGGCGCGCCGCCCGGAGCCGGTCATGACGAGATCGCCAAACTCATACAAGTAGGGAAGTGTCCCGGTGCAGCCGCTGATCGACTCTGCCCACACGTCCGACGGCCCGGGCCGGGGTGAGGACGGCGGCACGAACGCGCCCGACACACCGGTCGTGCCGCCCCGGCTGCGGGCGCTCGCCGCCCACCGCTGGTTCTGGGCGGTGGTCCTGCTGCTCGGGTACGGCGGCCAGGTGGCGTTCCGCCTGGTGCTGTCGATCCACAACTACTTCCCGTCGGTGCACGCCGACGAGGACTCCTACCTGGTGATCGCGCGGGTGCTGGCCGGACGGCCGACCACCGAGATGCCGGTCGGCGTGGTGATCCCCGGCGGGTACCCGCTGCTGATCTCGCCGGCGCTGCGGATCGCCGACACCCCGGCCGCCGCGTACCACCTGATCATGGGCATCAACGCGCTGCTCAACGCGCTGGTGTTCCCGCTCGCCGTGGCGGCGGCGCGCCGGGTGGGCCTGTCCCGGCCGCACGCGTACCTGGTGGGCGCCGCCGTGGCGCTGGTGCCGCCGGTGGTCTTCTACTCCCAGTTCGTGATGTCGGACACCGTGCTCCCGGTGCTCCTGCTGGCCTGGCTGCTCGCGATGCACGGCTGGCTCTCGCCCGGCACCACGCGCCGCCGCGCGCTGTACGCGGCCGGGATGGGCCTGGCGGCCGGCTACTCGCTGGCCACCCACGACCGCGGCGGCGTGGTCGTGGCGCTGACCGCGCTGGTCCTGGTGGTGGTGCTGGCGCTCGGCTGGGCGCCGCGGCTCGCCTCGCTGGCCGGCGTCGGCGGGCTCGGGCTGTCGTACCTGGGCGCGAAGCTGCTGGCGCGCTTCGTCGAGAACCAGTTCAAGGACGTGCCGCCGAGCACCGTCGGCAACAAGGTCTTCGAGAACCTCGGGGACAGCAAGTACATCGGCACGATCATCGCCCGCACCTTCGGGCAGCTCTGGTACTTCATGACCTCCACGTACGGCTTCGGGGCGGTCGCCCTGGTGCTGTGCGTGGTGGTCGTCTTCCGGCGCCGGTACACGGTGGCCGAGCGGGTGGTGGCCTTCACCATGGTGGCCCTGCTGTTCGGCACCGCGCTGGCCTCGGCGGCCGGGCTGGCGGACAACGACCGGACCGACAACTGGGTGTACGCCCGGTACTGCGCGGTGCTGGTGCCGATGTTCATGGTGGTCGGCCTGGCCGCGCTGTGGCGGGCCGGGGTCCGCGCGCTGCTGTGGACGGCGCTGGCCGGCGTGGCGGCGATCGGGATCATCCAGCTGTCGGTCGGCGCGTACGCGGGTGCCGCGCTCAAGCTCTGGGTCAGTCCGTGGACGGTGCCGGACGCGATGTTCCTGGCCTCGACCTGGGACGACCTGCACATGGTCCGGACGAGCTTCGGCGCGCTGGCGGTGCTGGGCGCCTGCCTGCTGCTGCGGGTGGCCGGCGGGCGCCGGGTGGTGGCCGCGGTGGTGGGGTGCGTGACGCTGTTCGCCGCCTACGCGACGGTCGCCGTCACCGACAACGTCTCCGAGCCGCACGCCAAGGCCCGCAAGTACCAGGCGGTGGGCGTGGCCAAGGAGGCGGGCCTGCGCAAGGGCGACAACGTCGTCCTGGACATGGACCTCGACTGGGACACCCGGATGTCGATGGCCTACGAGGTCTACTGGGGCCGGGTCTGGTCGGACGACCTGAAGGACGGCTCCGCCCCGCCGGAGGCGGCCACCGCGTACCTGGCCGGCTGGAGCAAGGGCGACCTGCCGCAGACCAGCTGGCCGGACGCGCGGCCCGGCTGGCACGTCGCGAAGTTCAACAAGGACCGGGGCTGGGTGCTCTGGCGCAAGGACTGAGCGGGGACGTCACCCCATCGGGGCCGGTGAGGAGCGCCTCACCGGCCCCGATTGGCATCCGGGCTGCTCCATGTGGCAGTATGTCCAAGTTGCTCGGTTGAGTGCCGATGCTGCGCGCCTCCCGCCGGGAGGACCGGAAGCGAGTCCCATGTACTCGTCGTTCCCGTGATGGCCGTCAAGCGTGAGTTCTACGCCACGGCAGCTGCGGGGCGAAAGTACGGGAATCTTCCGGGAAGCGTGTGCGGGGCCTCGACCCGGCACCCCTCACCCCGAAAGTTTTAAACCGACGAATTACTTCGCCGGTTTTTTGCAAGCGCGAGTGCGACACGCCCGAGCGCGGGGGTCGGAGGGGGAGTCGCGAAGTGACTAAGGACAAAGGACTACTGAGTAGCCATGGCGGGACAGAAGATCCGCATCCGGCTCAAGGCCTACGACCACGAGGTCATCGACTCCTCGGCGAAGAAGATCGTCGAGACGGTGATTCGTACTGGTGCGCAGGTCGCGGGCCCGGTGCCGCTGCCCACTGAGAAGAACGTGTACTGCGTCATCCGCTCGCCGCACAAGTACAAGGACTCGCGCGAGCACTTCGAGATGCGTACTCACAAGCGTCTGATCGACATCCTCGACCCCACGCCGAAGACGGTTGACTCGCTCATGCGTCTCGACCTGCCGGCTGGCGTCGACATCGAGATCAAGCTCTGAGAGGCGCACCGAAGATGGCTAAGCAGATTAAGGGCATCCTGGGCGAGAAGCTCGGCATGACCCAGGTCTGGGACGAGAACAACCGGGTCGTCCCGGTGACCGTCGTCAAGGCTGGGCCCAATGTCGTGACCCAGGTCCACACCGCCGACAGCCCGGCCGGCTACGACGCCGTCCAGATCGGCTTCGGCGAGATCGACCCCCGCAAGGTGAACAAGCCCCTCGCGGGCCACTTCGCCAAGGCCGGTGTCACCCCGCGCCGCCACCTGGTCGAGCTCCGTACCTCGGACGCCTCCGAGTACACCCTGGGCCAGGAGATCACCGCCGAGCTGTTCGAGGCGGGTGTCAAGGTCGACGTGACCGGCACCTCCAAGGGCAAGGGCTTCGCCGGTGTCATGAAGCGCCACAACTTCCGGGGCCTCGGCGCCGGTCACGGTGTGCAGCGCAAGCACCGCTCGCCCGGCTCGATCGGTGGCTGCGCCACCCCGGGTCGCGTGTTCAAGGGCGTACGGATGGCCGGCCGGATGGGCCACGAGCGTGTGACCACCCAGAACCTGACCATCCATGCCGTTGACGCGGAGAAGGGGCTGCTCCTGATCAAGGGCGCAATCCCGGGCCCGAACGGCGGCCTCGTCCTCGTCCGCACCGCGGCGAAGGGGCTGTGAGGATATGAGCACCATTGACATCCTGTCGCCCTCGGGCGACAAGACCGGCAGCCTCGAGCTTCCGGCCGAGATCTTCGACGCGAAGGTCAGCGTTCCGCTGATGCACCAGGTCGTCGTGGCGCAGCTCGCTGCGGCCCGTCAGGGCACCCACAAGACCAAGACTCGTGGCGAGGTCCGCGGTGGCGGCAAGAAGCCGTACCGCCAGAAGGGCACCGGCCGCGCCCGTCAGGGCTCGACCCGTGCGCCGCAGTTCGCCGGCGGTGGCGTCGTGCACGGTCCCGTGCCGCGCGACTACTCGCAGCGGACCCCGAAGAAGATGATCGCCGCCGCTCTGCGCGGTGCGCTCACCGACCGGGCCCGCCACAACCGCATCCACGTCGTCACCGACGTGGTCGCGGCCGAGGTGCCGTCGACCAAGGCCGCCAAGAGCCTGTTCGGCAAGATCACCGAGCGCAAGAACGTCCTCCTGGTCGTCGAGCGCGAGGACGAGCTGGGCCTGAAGTCCGCTCGCAACCTGCCGCACGTGCACATCCTGGACGCCGGTCAGCTGAACACCTACGACGTGCTCGTCTCCGACGATGTGGTCTTCACCCAGGCCGCCTTCGAGCGTTTCGTGGCCGGTCCGGCCGCGTCCGCCAAGGCCGTTGCCGCTGAGGGCGAGCTCGAAGGGAGCGCCGCCTGATGAGCGACGTTACGAGCAAGACGTTCACGGACCCCCGTGACGTCCTGGTGAAGCCGGTCATCTCCGAGAAGAGCTACAGCCTTCTCGACGAGAACAAGTACACGTTCATCGTGTCGCCGGGCGCCAACAAGACCCAGATCAAGCAGGCCGTCGAGGCGGTCTTCTCGGTCAAGGTCGAGGCTGTCAACACGATCAACCGTCAGGGCAAGCGCAAGCGCTCCAAGACGGGCTTTGGCAAGCGCAAGGACACCAAGCGCGCCATCGTGACGCTGGCCGAGGGCAACCGCATCGACATCTTCGGTGGTCCGGTCTCCTAACGGAGATCGTGATCGTCGATAAGGACGAGGACGAGAGAGCCAAATGGGCATCCGCAAGTACAAGCCGACTACGCCGGGCCGTCGTGGCTCCAGCGTGGCCGACTTCGTAGAGATCACGCGGTCCACCCCGGAGAAGTCGCTGGTTCGCCCCCTGCACAGCAAGGGCGGCCGTAACAACGCCGGTCGGATCACCGTTCGCCACCAGGGTGGCGGTCACAAGCGCGCCTACCGCGTGATCGACTTCCGTCGTCACGACAAGGACGGCGTGCCGGCGAAGGTCGCGCACATCGAGTACGACCCGAACCGCACCGCGCGCATCGCGCTGCTGCACTACGCGGACGGCGAGAAGCGCTACATCATCGCGCCGCGCGGCATCACGCAGGGCGACCGGATCGAGAACGGCGCTGGCGCCGACATCAAGCCGGGCAACAACCTGCCGCTGCGCAACATCCCGGTCGGTACCACCATCCACGCGGTGGAGCTGCGTCCCGGCGGCGGTGCCAAGCTGGCCCGCTCGGCCGGCTCCGGCATCCAGCTGCTGGCGCGTGAGGGCAAGATGGCGCACCTGCGCATGCCCTCCGGCGAGATCCGCCTGGTCGACGCGCGCTGCCGCGCCACCGTCGGCGAGGTCGGCAACGCCGAGCAGTCGAACATCAACTGGGGCAAGGCCGGCCGTATGCGCTGGAAGGGCGTTCGCCCGACCGTGCGTGGTGTCGCCATGAACCCGATCGACCACCCGCACGGTGGTGGTGAGGGTAAGACCTCTGGTGGTCGCCACCCGGTCTCGCCGTGGGGCCAGAAGGAGGGTCGTACCCGTCGCCCGAAGAAGGCGTCGGACGCTCTCATCGTGCGCCGCCGCAAGACCAACAAGAAGCGCTAGGAGCAGGTCAGATGCCGCGCAGTCTCAAGAAGGGCCCCTTCATCGACGGCCACCTTCTCAAGAAGGTGGACGCGCAGAACGAGGCGGGTACCCAGAACGTCATCAAGACCTGGTCCCGCCGCTCCGTGATCTTCCCGGCCATGCTCGGCCACACGATCGCGGTTCACGATGGTCGCAAGCACGTCCCGGTGTTCGTCACCGAGTCGATGGTCGGCCACAAGCTGGGCGAGTTCGCTCCGACCCGCACCTTCCGCGGCCACGTCAAGGACGACCGCAAGTCGAAGCGTCGCTAGTCGCCTGAGCTTCACCGCCAGAACGACTCAATGACTTACTCCATTAAGGGGACAACCATGGAAGCCAGGGCCCAGGCGCGGTACATCCGCGTCACGCCCATGAAGGCCCGCCGCGTGGTGGACCTCATCCGTGGCCTGCCGGCCACGGAGGCCCAGGCCGTCCTGCGTTTCGCTCCGCAGGCCGCCACCGTGCCGGTCGGCAAGGTGCTCGACAGCGCCATTGCCAACGCCGCGCACAACTACAACCACTCCAACGTGGACGACCTCGTCATCAGCGAGGCGTACGTTGACGAGGGTCCGACCCTGAAGCGGTTCCGCCCGCGTGCCCAGGGCCGCGCCTACCGGATCCGCAAGCGGACCAGCCACATCACCGTGGTCGTCAGCAGCAAGGAAGGGACCCGGTAATGGGCCAGAAGGTTAACCCGCACGGGTTCCGCCTCGGCATCAGCACGGACTTCAAGTCCCGCTGGTACGCCGACAAGCTGTACAAGGACTACGTCAAGGAAGACGTTGCCATTCGTCGCATGATGACGAAGGGCATGGAGCGCGCCGGCATCTCGAAGGTTGAGATCGAGCGCACCCGCGACCGCGTCCGCGTCGACATCCACACCGCCCGCCCCGGCATCGTCATCGGTCGCCGTGGCACCGAGGCCGACCGCATCCGCGGCGACCTCGAGAAGCTGACCGGCAAGCAGGTCCAGCTGAACATCCTCGAGGTCAAGAACCCCGAGCTGGACGCCCAGCTCGTGGCTCAGGGCGTCGCGGAGCAGCTGTCCTCCCGCGTCTCCTTCCGCCGTGCCATGCGCAAGTCGATGCAGGGCACCATGAAGTCCGGCGCCAAGGGCATCAAGGTCCAGTGCTCCGGTCGTCTCGGCGGCGCCGAGATGAGCCGGTCGGAGTTCTACCGCGAGGGTCGTGTGCCGCTGCACACCCTGCGTGCGAACGTCGACTACGGCTTCTTCGAGGCCAAGACCACCTTCGGCCGCATCGGCGTGAAGGTCTGGATCTACAAGGGCGACGTCAAGAACATCGCCGAGGTCCGCGCTGAGAACGCCGCTGCCCGCTCGGGCAACCGCCCGGCCCGTCCCGAGGGTGGTCGTCCCGCCCGCGGTGGCGACCGCCGTGGTGGCGAGCGCGGTGGCCGTGGCCGTCGTCCCGCCGCTGCCGAGGCCCCCGCGGCCCCGGCCGCTGAGGCGCCGGCTGCCGAGAACACCGGAACGGAGGCCTGACTCCCATGCTGATCCCCCGTCGGGTCAAGCACCGCAAGCAGCACCACCCGAAGCGTCGTGGCGCTGCCAAGGGTGGCACCGAGCTCGCCTTCGGCGAGTACGGCATCCAGGCCGTCACCCCGGCCTACGTGACGAACCGGCAGATCGAGTCCGCTCGTATCGCCGTCACCCGTCACATCAAGCGTGGCGGCAAGGTCTGGATCAACATCTACCCGGACCGTCCGCTCACCAAGAAGCCGGCCGAGACCCGCATGGGTTCCGGTAAGGGTTCGCCCGAGTGGTGGATCGCGAACGTGCACCCGGGTCGGGTCATGTTCGAGCTGTCGTACCCCAACGAGAAGGTGGCTCGTGAGGCGCTGACCCGCGCAGCTCACAAGCTCCCGATGAAGTGCCGGATCATCCGGCGCGAGGCAGGTGAGAGCTGATGTCGGCCGGCACCAAGGCTGCTGACCTCCGCGAGCTGGACAACGAGGGTCTCGTTGCCAAGCTCCGTGAGGCCAAGGAGGAGCTGTTCAACCTCCGCTTCCAGGCGGCGACCGGGCAGCTCGACAACCACGGACGGCTCAAGCTCGTCCGTAAGGACATCGCGCGGATCTACACCCTGATGCGCGAGCGCGAGCTGGGCATCGAGACGGTGGAGAGCGCCTGATGACTGAGAACACCAACGAGACGCGCGGTTTCCGCAAGACCCGTGAGGGTCTCGTCGTCAGCGACAAGATGGACAAGACCGTCGTCGTCGCCGTCGAGGACCGCGTCAAGCACGCTCTGTACGGCAAGGTCATCCGCCGTACGAACAAGCTGAAGGCGCACGACGAGGCGAACGCCTGCGGCATCGGCGACCGGGTCCTCCTCGCGGAGACCCGCCCGCTGTCCGCGACGAAGCGCTGGCGCGTCGTCGAGATCCTCGAGAAGGCCAAGTAACGAAGTTGATGCGGTACGGCCGTATGTGCACCAGGTCCCTCGCGGGCGCTGGTGTGAGCAGCGGCCGGCCCGTCAGCTCTCGTTGACGATCAGGAGAAAGCTGTGATCCAGCAGGAGTCGCGACTGCGTGTCGCCGACAACACGGGCGCGAAGGAAATCCTTTGCATCCGCGTTCTCGGTGGTTCCGGTCGCCGCTACGCCGGTATCGGGGACGTCATCGTCGCGACCGTCAAGGACGCGATCCCCGGCGGTTCGGTGAAGAAGGGTGACGTCGTCAAGTGCGTCGTCGTCCGTACCGTGAAGTCGCGCCGTCGTCCGGATGGCTCGTACATCCGCTTCGACGAGAACGCCGCGGTCGTTCTGAAGAACACCGATGGTGACCCCCGTGGTACCCGCATCTTCGGCCCGGTGGGCCGCGAGCTGCGTGACAAGAAGTTCATGAAGATCATCTCGCTTGCGCCGGAGGTGCTCTAACTCATGGCGAACAGCATGAAGATCAAGAAGGGTGACCTGGTTCAGGTCATCACCGGCAAGGACCGCGGCAAGCAGGGCAAGGTCATCCAGGCCATGCCCGCCGAGAACAAGGTCCTGGTCGAGGGTGTGAACCGGGTCAAGAAGCACACCAAGCCGGGCCCGGGCACTCAGGGTGGCATCGTCACCGTCGAGGCGCCGGTGCACGTCTCCAACGTCCAGCTGGTCGTGGAGAAGGACGGCAAGAAGGTCGTCACCCGCGTTGGCTACCGCTTCGATGACGAGGGCAACAAGATCCGCGTTGCCAAGCGAACCGGTGAGGACATCTGATGTCTGAGACGACTGTTGAGAAGGTGACCCCCCGTCTCAAGGAGCGTTACAACTCCGAGATCAAGGGTCAGCTGCAGGAGCAGTTCTCGTACGAGAACGTCATGCTGACGCCCGGCCTGGTCAAGGTCGTCGTCAACATGGGTGTCGGCGAGGCCGCCCGTGACAGCAAGCTGATCGAGGGCGCGATCCGCGACCTGACCGCGATCACCGGTCAGAAGCCGGCCGTGACCAAGGCTCGCAAGTCCATCGCGCAGTTCAAGCTGCGCGAGGGCCAGCCGATCGGCACCCACGTCACCCTCCGTGGTGACCGCATGTGGGAGTTCCTGGACCGTCTGGTGTCGCTGGCCCTGCCGCGTATCCGTGACTTCCGTGGCCTCTCCCCGAAGCAGTTCGACGGCCGTGGCAACTACACCTTCGGTCTGACCGAGCAGGTCATGTTCCACGAGATCGACCAGGACAAGGTCGACCGTCAGCGCGGTATGGACATCACCGTCGTGACCACCGCCCAGACCGACGACGAGGGCCGGGCGCTCCTGCGCGCTCTGGGCTTCCCGTTCAAGGAGGCGTAACACATGGCGAAGAAGTCCCTCATCGCGAAGTCCGAGCGCAAGCCGAAGTTCGGCGTCCGGGCCTACACCCGGTGCCAGCGCTGCGGCCGTCCGCACTCGGTGTACCGCAAGTTCGGCCTGTGCCGTGTCTGCCTTCGTGAGATGGCGCACCGCGGCGAGCTGCCGGGCGTGACCAAGAGCTCCTGGTAGTCCTCTCCCAACAGAGGGACCAGGCACTTTAGGCACACAGCGAAGCAGAGGTGCCCGATCCCACACTGGTCCGTTTTGGGCCTACCGTACGGATTCCCGTAAGGTAGTGGGGTCGGGCCCCCTGCCACGGCTTCCCCATGGACGCCCGTGGCCCTTCTGGAGGGCTCGCACCCAGTCTTACGACGTCGCAGGTCCCCTGCGCTTGTGCCCCTGACGAACTCGGAAGAGTGCGGCAGGGGGACCTGGCGCGGAGAAACCGCGGCGAGAGAGGCCTGAGGCCATCATGACCATGACCGACCCCATCGCAGACATGCTCACGCGTCTGCGTAACGCGAACTCGGCGTACCACGACTCCGTGGCGATGCCGGCCAGCAAGATCAAGGCGCACGTCGCCGAGATCCTGCAGCAGGAGGGGTACATCTCCTCCTACAAGGTTGAGGAGCCCGTCGAGGGCGAGGTCGGCAAGAAGCTGACCATCGAGCTCAAGTTCGGCCCCAACCGTGAGCGCTCCATCGCCGGCATCAAGCGCATCAGCAAGCCGGGTCTGCGCGTTTACGCAAAGTCCACCAACCTGCCGAAGGTGCTCGGCGGCCTGGGCGTGGCGATCATCTCCACGTCTTCGGGTCTCCTCACCGACAAGCAGGCCGCCAAGAAGGGCGTAGGCGGAGAAGTTCTCGCCTACGTCTGGTAATTCGGGAAACGGAGGTACAGCAATGTCGCGCATTGGACGGCTGCCCATCCAGGTCCCCGCTGGCGTGGACGTCACCATCGATGGCCAGGCGGTCTCGGTGAAGGGCCCGAAGGGCACCCTCACCCACGTTGTCGCCGCGCCGATCGAGATCGGTAAGGGCGAGGACGGCACGCTGCTCGTCACCCGCCCCAACGACGAGCGTCTGTCGAAGGCCCTGCACGGCCTTTCCCGCACGCTGGTGGCGAACATGATCACCGGCGTGACCGCGGGCTACCGCAAGTCGCTGGAGATCAGCGGTGTCGGCTACCGAGTTCTGGCGAAGGGCTCCAACATGGAGTTCCAGCTGGGCTACAGCCACCCGATCCTCGTCGAGGCCCCCGAGGGCATCTCCTTCGTCGTCGAGTCGGCCACCAAGTTCCACGTGGACGGCATCGACAAGCAGAAGGTCGGCGAGGTCGCCGCGAAGATCCGCAAGCTGCGCAAGCCGGACCCGTACAAGGCCAAGGGTGTCAAGTACGCGGGCGAGGTCATCCGCCGCAAGGTCGGAAAGAGTGGTAAGTAAGCGATGAGTGTCTCTGTCAAGATCGGCAAGGGCAACGCCTACAAGAGCGCCGCTCGCAAGCGCCGCGCGATCCGCGTTCGCAAGCGCGTCGTCGGCACCGAGGTGCGTCCGCGCCTCGTCGTGACGCGTTCGAACCGTCACATGGTCGCCCAGGTCATCGACGACGCCAAGGGTCACACCCTGGCGTCGGCGTCCACCCTCGACGTGTCCATCAAGGGCGCCGAGGGCGACAAGACCGAGCTGGCCAAGAAGGTCGGGAGCCTGGTCGCCGAGCGCGCCAAGGCCGCCGGCATCGAGTCGGTCGTCTTCGACCGCGCGGGCAACCGGTACGCCGGCCGCATCGCCGCCCTGGCGGACGCGGCTCGTGAGGCCGGGCTCGACTTCTAAGCCGCTCGTCGGCTCAGTCGACGGACGTAATCGAGAGAGGTAATTCCAATGGCTGGACCCCAGCGCCGCGGTAGCGGCGCCGGCGGCGGCACCGGCGGTGGCGAGCGGCGCGACCGTAAGCGTGACGACCGGGGCAACGCCCCCGCCGTCGAGAAGACCGCTTACGTCGAGCGCGTTGTCGCGATCAACCGTGTCGCCAAGGTTGTCAAGGGTGGTCGTCGTTTCAGCTTCACCGCGCTGGTCGTGGTGGGCGACGGTGACGGCACCGTGGGTGTCGGTTACGGGAAGGCGAAGGAGGTTCCGGCCGCCATCGCCAAGGGTGTTGAGGAGGCCAAGAAGAACTTCTTCAAGGTCCCCCGTATCCAGGGCACCATCCCGCACCCGATCCAGGGTGAGAAGGCCGCCGGCGTCGTGCTCCTGAAGCCCGCCGCCCCCGGTACCGGTGTTATCGCCGGTGGTCCGGTGCGCGCCGTCCTGGAGTGCGCCGGCATTCACGACATCCTGTCGAAGTCGCTCGGCTCGGACAACGCGATCAACATCGTGCACGCCACCGTGGCTGCTCTGAAGGGCCTCGTGCGCCCCGAGGAGATCGCCGCCCGTCGTGGCCTGCCGCTGGAGGACGTGGCCCCCGCCGCTCTGCTGCGGGCGCGTGCTGCTGGGGTGAGCGCCTGATGGCTCGCCTGAAGATCACGCAGACCAAGTCGTACATCGGCAGCAAGCAGAACCACCGTGACACCCTGCGTACGCTTGGTCTCAAGCGCATGCACGACGTCGTGGTGAAGGAGGACCGTCCCGAGATCCGCGGGATGGCCCACACGGTCCGTCACCTGGTGACGGTTGAGGAGGTGGACTGATCATGGGCGACAACCCGATCAAGATCCACAACCTGCGTCCCGCCCCGGGTGCCAAGACCGACAAGATCCGCGTGGGTCGTGGTGAGGGCTCCAAGGGTAAGACTGCCGGTCGTGGTACCAAGGGCACGAAGGCCCGCTACCAGGTTCCGCAGCGCTTCGAGGGTGGCCAGATGCCGCTCCACATGCGCCTGCCGAAGCTGAAGGGCTTCAAGAACCCGTTCAAGATCACGTTCCAGGTTGTCAACCTCGACAAGCTGGCCGAGCTCTACCCGCAGGGTGGCGAGGTCACTGTCGAGGACCTGGTCGCCAAGGGCGCGGTTCGCAAGAACTCCCTCGTCAAGGTGCTCGGCACCGGCGAGGTCTCGGTTGCGCTGCAGGTGACGGTCGACGCCGTCTCCGGCTCCGCCGCCGAGAAGATCAAGGCCGCCGGCGGTACGGTCACCGAGCTCGTCTGAGCCCGCTGAGATCCGCCTTCGAGCCCCGCACCTCCTCCGGGAGGTGCGGGGCTCGTGCCGTTCCCGGGGACATCGGGCCGGAAGGCGCTCGTTCTTTTGTGTGGCAAACCCGGGCATCCCGTACCCCGTGAGTGGGGGAGGGGCGGTACGCGCTTCTTCCGAGTGGCTGCGCACTGTTAGAGTCCGTGGAGTTCCCTTGTAGGCTGCGCGTAGGCTCGCCTGTGCCGTCTGTACGGGGGCCCGAACCGCAAACTCCCCATTCAGGACCGACCCTCCCGCCGACGACGCGCGGGAGGCGCAGGAGGCACCGTGCTCAGTGCGTTCGCGCGGGCGTTCCAGACGCCCGACCTGCGCAAGAAGCTGCTGTTCACGCTGGGCATCATGGTGCTGTTCCGCCTGGGCTCGCACATTCCGATGCCGGGCGTGAGCTTCACGGCCGTGAACGAGTGCGTGAAGGAGACCAAGAACAGCGGTCTCTTCGGGCTCGTCAACCTGTTCAGCGGCGGCGCGCTCCTCCAACTGACGATCTTCGCCCTCGGCATCATGCCGTACATCACGGCGAGCATCATCCTCCAGCTCCTCACCGTCGTGATCCCGCGACTGGAGATGCTGAAGAAGGAGGGCCAGGCCGGCCAGGCCAAGATCACCCAGTACACCCGTTACCTGACCATCGCGCTCGCCGTGCTCCAGGGCACCGGCATCGTGGCGACGGCCTCCAGCGGCGCGCTGTTCTCCGGCTGCCCGCTGGCCAACCAGATCGTCCCGGACACCAGCGTGTTCCGGATCGCCGTCATGGTGCTCACGATGACGGCCGGCACCACGGTCATCATGTGGCTCGGTGAGCTGATCACCGACCGCGGCATCGGCAACGGCATGTCGCTGCTGATCTTCACCTCGATCGCGGCGCAGTTCCCGTCCTCGATGTGGGCGATCAAGACCTCCGGCACCATCGGCGGCGGCTGGGTCGAGTTCCTCTCCGTGGTCGCGGTCGGCGTCATCGTCGTGATGCTGGTCATCTTCGTCGAGCAGGCCCAGCGCCGGATCCCGGTCCAGTACGCGAAGCGGATGATCGGCCGCCGCGCGTTCGGCGGGACCTCGACCTACATCCCGCTCAAGGTGAACCAGGCCGGTGTCATCCCGGTCATCTTCGCCTCGTCGCTGCTGTACATCCCCGCCCTGGTGGTCCAGCTGACCAACAGCCAGGCCGGCTGGGCCACGTGGATCCGGACGAACTTCGTCAAGGGTGACCACCCGATCTACATGGCCACGTACTTCCTGCTGATCGTCTTCTTCGCCTTCTTCTACGTCGCCATCTCCTTCAACCCCGAAGAAGTTGCCGACAACATGAAGAAGTATGGTGGGTTCATCCCGGGCATCCGGGCCGGCCGACCGACGGCCGAGTACCTGAACTACGTGCTGACCCGAATCACGTGGCCGGGTTCGCTCTACCTGGGCCTGATCGCGTTGATCCCGATGATCGCCCTGGTCGCCTTCGGACAGCAGACCAACTTCCCGTTCGGCGGCACCAGCGTGCTCATCGTCGTCGGCGTCGGACTCGAAACTGTGAAGCAGATCGAGAGCCAGCTCCAGCAGCGCAATTACGAAGGGTTCCTCCGCTGATGCGTATCGTCCTCGTTGGTCCTCCCGGGGCCGGGAAGGGTACTCAGGCGCACCTGCTCGCCAAGACCCTGTCCATCCCCCACATCTCCACCGGCGACCTGTTCCGTGCGAACATCAGCCAGGGCACCCCGCTGGGCCTCGAGGCCAAGTCCTACATGGACGCGGGGCGCCTGGTGCCGGACGAGGTCACCATCGGGATGGCCAAGGACCGCATGCTCCAGACGGACGCCGTCAACGGCTTCCTGCTCGACGGCTTCCCCCGCAACCTGGGGCAGGCCAAGGCGCTGGACGAGTTCCTCGCCGAGCAGGGCATCAAGCTGGACGGCGTGCTGGACCTGGAGGTCCCCGAGGACGAGGTCGTCCGCCGGATCGCCGGCCGCCGCCTGTGCCGCAACGACGGTGGCCACGTCTTCCACGTGGACTACAACCCGCCGAAGGTCGACGGCGTCTGCGACGAGTGCGGCGGCGAGCTGTACCAGCGCTCGGACGACACCGAGGACAAGGTGCGCACGCGCCTGGAGGTCTACCACACGGAGACCGAGCCGATCATCGACTACTACGTCCAGCAGGGCCTGGTGGCGACCATCTCGGCCCTCGGCAAGGTGGACGAGGTCACCGCCCGCTCGATCGAGGCGCTGAAGCAGGACAGCTGAGTCTCTCGGCGAACGTACGACGGTACGGCCGGGTCGCCCGCCCCACGCGGGTGGCCCGGCCGTTTCGGCGTCGTACGGTGGTAGCAGTGGTAATCCGGACTTGGAAGGCGTGACCAGATGGTGGAGATCAAGACCCCCGAGCAGATCGCGAAGATGCGAGCGGCCGGGCTGGTCGTCGCCGAGGCCCTGAAGGCCTGCCGCGAGGCGGTCGCCCCCGGGGTGACCACCCAGGAGCTCAACGACGTCGCGGACAAGGTCATCACCGACCACGGCGCCACCTCGAACTTCCGGGCCAACCACGGCGGGCTCTGGTTCCCGGGCGTGATCTGCGCCTCGGTGAACAACGAGGTCGTGCACGGCATCCCCGGCGACCGGGCCCTCCAGGAGGGCGACATCATCTCGATCGACTGCGGCGCCATCCTGGACGGCTGGCACGGCGACTCGGCCATCACCGTGGCGGTCGGCGAGGTCCGCCCGGAGGTCGAGATGCTGAGCCGGGTGACCGAGGGCTCGATGTGGGCCGGCATCGCCCAGATGAAGAAGAACAACCGCCTGGTGGACGTCTCCAAGGCGATCGAGGGCTTCATCCGCCGCCAGCCGCTCCCGCCCAAGGGCAAGTGGGGCATCACCGAGGGCTACGGCGGCCACGGCATCGGCACCGCGATGCACATGGAGCCGCACGTGCTGAACTACGTCGAGCGCGGCCGCGGCAAGGGCCCGAAGCTCGTCCCCGGCACCGTGCTGGCGATCGAGCCGATGGTGTCGCTCGGCACCCCGCACACCACCGTGCTGGAGGACGACTGGACGGTCGTCACCAACGACGGCACGTGGGCCTCGCACTGGGAGCACTCGGTGGCCGTCACCGAGCAGGGCCCGCTGGTGCTGACCGCCTTCGACGGCGGCAAGGCGGAGCTGGCCAAGCTGGGCATCACCGCAGCTCCGGACCCCCTCGCGTAGTCCTGACGGCGCTCAACTGCCGCTGCTGACAAGGGATCAGGGCCCTGGAGGTTTGGACCTCCAGGGCTTTTGTCCTATTTTTATGCGCTGGCAGTGGTCGGCTCCGGCCGGTCCGGTTACGAGCGATGCAGGAGAGAGCACGTGCTCAAGGGATTCCGCGACTTCATGATGCGCGGCAACGTCGTCGACATGGCGGTCGGTGTGGTCATCGGTGCCGCGTTCACCGCGGTGGTGACCGGCTTCGTGTCCGCCTTCCTCACCCCGCTGGTGGGTGTGGTGGTCGGCGCCGCCGGCGACTTCAGCTCGTACAAGGCGCACATCGCGGGGGTGACCTTCCCGTACGGGCAGTTCCTCAACGTGCTGATCGCGTTCTTCATGACCGCCGCGGTGCTGTACTTCTGCGTGGTGCTGCCGATCACCAAGGCGACCGCGCGCTACATGCCGAAGAAGCCGAAGACGCCGAAGCGCCCGTGCCCCGAGTGCCTGACCGACATCCCCGAGGCCGCCCGCCGCTGCTCGGCCTGCACCGCCCACGTCGAGCCGCTGACGGTCCTCAGCAAGGCCTGACGTAGCAGATGTGACGGCGACCGCTTTCCGGGACCCCCGTTTTGGTGCACCGGACGCGCTGGCGTAGGATGGACCGTCGGCTCACTCGTAGCGTGCTTCAGCGCGCCCTCTTCCCCCCGGGGAAGGGGTGAACCCAGGTTCGCACGAGCGTTCCGCATACGGTAGCCGGTCCCGGAAGGTGGATCTCGCAGTTCATGGCTAAGAAGCAAGGCGCCATTGAGATCGAGGGCACCGTGATCGAGTCTCTGCCGAACGCGATGTTCAAGGTCGAGCTGCAGAACGGTCACAAGGTCCTCGCGCACATCAGTGGCAAGATGCGCATGCACTACATCCGCATCCTGCCGGACGACCGGGTCGTCGTGGAGCTCAGCCCCTACGACCTCACGCGCGGGCGGATCGTCTACCGCTACAAGTAAGAACGTCAGATCTAGACCCGGAGAACCTGAAACATGAAGGTCAAGCCGAGCGTCAAGAAGATCTGCGACAAGTGCAAGGTGATCCGCCGCCACGGCCGGGTCATGGTGATCTGCGACAACCTGCGCCACAAGCAGCGCCAGGGCTGATCACTCTTCAGCATTTCTCGTAGTACTTCGCGCGACGCGAAAACGTCATAAGCGGGCTACCCGATCCGTCCGTTCCCGGACGGACTGCCACCCCCGGTCAGAGGCCGGGGCTCCCTCACCGTGAGGTGTCGGAGTAGGTAGCACGCAAGACCTCTGAAGAACCACAGGAGCCTTGAATGGCACGCCTCGCCGGCGTTGATCTCCCCCGTGAGAAGCGGATCGAGATCGCCCTTACGTACGTGTACGGCATCGGCCGTACCCGCGCCCAGCAGACCCTGGCCGAGACCGGTGTCAACCCGGATGTCCGCGTTCGCGACATCTCCGAGGACGACCTCGTCAAGCTGGGCCAGTACATCGACGCCAACTACACGGTCGAGGGTGACCTCCGCCGTGAGGTGGCCGCCGACATCCGCCGCAAGGTCGAGATCGGCTGCTACGAGGGTCTGCGTCACCGCCGCGGCCTGCCGGTCCGCGGCCAGCGCACCCACACCAACGCGCGTACCCGCAAGGGCCCGCGTCGCGCGATCGCCGGTAAGAAGAAGCCGGGCAAGAAGTAGTCCGTCCCGTAACCGGACATCCCTCCGGCCCGCGGGTCAGCGGACCGACCACCTCAGTAGGAGAACAGACTTATGCCCCCCAAGGGTCGTCAGGCTGCCGGCGCGAAGAAGATCCGCCGCAAGGAAAAGAAGAACGTCGCTCACGGCCACGCGCACATCAAGAGCACGTTCAACAACACCATCGTTTCGATCACCGACCCCGCGGGCAACGTGATCTCCTGGGCCTCCGCCGGCCACGTCGGCTTCAAGGGCTCGCGCAAGTCGACCCCGTTCGCCGCGCAGATGGCCGCCGAGGCCGCTGCCCGTCGCGCGCAGGAGCACGGCATGCGCAAGGTCGACGTCTTCGTGAAGGGTCCGGGCTCCGGCCGCGAGACCGCGATCCGTTCGCTCCAGGCCACCGGCCTGGAGGTCGGCTCGATCCAGGACGTCACCCCCACCCCGCACAACGGCTGCCGTCCGCCGAAGCGCCGCCGCGTCTGACGCAGCGCCTTCGGGCACGCGGGTGATGTTTTAAACCTCGTACGGGCTCCCGTTTTCTACGGGAGCCCGTACGCTTGGTCCTGTCGGCATCAAATAGTGGGTGCCGAAGACAACTGGAGGATTCCCCCCATGCTTATCGCTCAGCGCCCCTCGCTGACCGAAGAGGTCGTCGACGAGTTCCGCTCGCGGTTCGTGATCGAGCCGCTGGAGCCGGGCTTCGGCTACACCCTCGGCAACTCCCTGCGCCGCACGCTCCTGTCGTCGATCCCGGGTGCCGCTGTCACCAGCATCCGCATCGACGGCGTCCTGCACGAGTTCACCACCGTGCCGGGCGTCAAGGAGGACGTGACCGACCTCATCCTCAACATCAAGCAGCTGGTCGTCTCCTCGGAGCACGACGAGCCGGTCGTGATGTACCTGCGCAAGCAGGGCCCGGGTGTCGTCACCGCCGCCGACATCGCCCCGCCGGCGGGTGTCGAGGTGCACAACCCGGAGCTGGTCCTCGCCACGCTGAACGGCAAGGGCAAGCTGGAGATGGAGCTGACCGTCGAGCGCGGTCGCGGCTACGTCTCCGCCGTCCAGAACAAGGCCTCCGGCCAGGAGATCGGCCGCATCCCGGTCGACTCGATCTACAGCCCCGTGCTGAAGGTCACCTACAAGGTCGAGGCCACCCGTGTCGAGCAGCGGACCGACTTCGACAAGCTGATCGTCGACGTCGAGACCAAGCCCGCCATGCGTCCGCGCGACGCCATGGCCTCGGCCGGCAAGACCCTGGTGGAGCTGTTCGGCCTCGCCCGCGAGCTGAACATCGACGCCGAGGGCATCGACATGGGCCCGTCCCCGACGGACGCCGCCCTGGCCGCCGACCTGGCGCTGCCGATCGAGGAGCTGGAGCTCACGGTCCGCTCCTACAACTGCCTCAAGCGCGAGGGCATCCACACCGTGGGTGAGCTCGTCGCCCGCTCCGAGGCCGACCTGCTCGACATCCGCAACTTTGGTGCGAAGTCGATCGACGAGGTCAAGGCGAAGCTGGCCGGCATGGGCCTGGCCCTCAAGGACAGCCCGCCCGGGTTCGACCCGACCGCTGCCGCCGACGCCTTCGGCGCCGACGACCTCGACGACTCGCACTTCGCCGAGACCGAGCAGTACTGAGAGAATTGGCCGCGGGGGCGGTTCCACGAACCGCCCCCGTCGTCGTGAAAGTCGTACGGGCAACAGTGCCCGTACGCCCGCTGCGGTACCTGATACGGCCGTAGTCGGAGATTCAAGGAGTAATCCATGCCGCGTCCCACCAAGGGTGCCCGCCTCGGCGGCGGCCCGCACCACGAGCCGCTGCTGCTCGCCGGTCTGTGCCGGGAGCTGTTCCAGTACGGCCGCATCACCACGACCGAGGCCAAGGCCCGTCGGATGCGCCCGCTGGCGGAGAAGCTGATCACCAAGGCGAAGAAGGGCGACATCCACAACCGTCGCCTGGTGCGCAAGACCATCACCGACGTGTCGGTGCTGCACACCCTCTTCACCGAGATCGCGCCGCGCTACGAGAACCGCCCGGGTGGTTACACCCGTATCACCAAGATCGGTCCCCGTCGTGGCGACAACGCCCCGATGGCCGTGATCGAGCTGGTCGAGGCGCTGACCGTCGCGCAGACCGCCGTCGGCGAGGCCGAGGCCGCCACCAAGCGTGCCGTCAAGGAGGCCGACGCCAAGGTCGAGGAGACCAAGGCCGACGCCGCCGAGGCCGAGCAGGCCTGACACCTCTAGGTGTGTTGCGGGCCCGCTTCCCCAGTGATGGGGGAGCGGGCCCGTTCCTTGTTCTTCGAGGTCCCGGGAGAAGAGAAGCAGTGGTCAACGAGTGCGCCGAGCAGCCGCCGGTGAAGGACGGCCCGGCCGACGGGTACGTCCGGGTCCGGCTCGACCTCGCCTACCAGGGTGCCGAGTTCTCCGGCTGGGCCCGCCAGAAGGGCGGCCGCCGGACGGTCCAGGAGGAGATCGAGAGCGCGCTGCAGGTCGTCACCCGCAGCCCGGAGCTGTTTCCGCTGACCGTGGCCGGCCGCACCGACGCCGGGGTGCACGCCCGCGGCCAGGTCGCCCACGTCGACCTGCCGGCCGAGCTGTGGGCGGAGCACCGGGAGAAGCTGCTGCGCCGGCTGGCCGGCCGGCTGCCCGGGGACGTCCGGGTCTACCGGGTCGGCGAGGCGCCGGCCGGGTTCGACGCCCGCTTCTCGGCCGTCTGGCGCCGGTACGCGTACCGGGTCTCCGACCACCCCGGCGGGGTGGACCCGCTGCTGCGCGGCCACGTGCTCTGGCACGACCGGCCGCTGGACGTGGAGAAGATGAACGCCGCCGCGAAGCTGCTGCTCGGCGAGCACGACTTCGCCGCGTACTGCAAGAAGCGCGAGGGCGCCACCACCATCCGCACCCTGCTGGAGCTGCACTGGGACCGCGTCCCGGTGGACCCGTACGCCGCCCAGGAGGGCTCGCTCGCGGTCGCCACCGTGCGGGCCGACGCCTTCTGCCACAACATGGTCCGGGCGCTGGTCGGCGCGATGCTGCTGGTCGGCGACGGGCACCGGCCGGTGGAGTTCCCCGGCGAGGTGCTGGCCGGCGGGGTGCGCAACTCCGCCGTCAACGTGATCCGGCCGTACGGGCTCACGCTGGAGGAGGTCGGCTACCCGCCGGACGACCAGCTGGCCGAGCGCAACCGCGCGGCCCGGCGGATGCGGACCCTGCCCGGTCAGCCGGCCATCGGTTAATCCGTTTTGGCCCGGCGCGTCCGCTTGGGAGAATCGTTCCCATGGGACACGTCGAGATTTCGCACCTGGAGTACTACCTGCCGGACGGGCGCGTGTTGTTCGACGACGCGTCCTTCCGGGTCGGAGAGGGCGCCGCGGTCGCCCTGGTCGGTGCCAACGGCGCCGGCAAGACCACCCTGCTCCGGATGATCGCGGGGGACATCCAGCCGCACGGCGGCACGGTGACGATCAGCGGCGGGCTCGGCGTGATGCGCCAGTTCGTCGGCACCACCGGCCGCGAGGACCAGCAGTCCACCCCGGGCGCGCTGCCGGCCGACGCCTCGGTGCGCGACCTGCTGGTCTCCGTCGCCCCCGAGCGGATCGCCAAGGCCGCCCGCGCGGTGGACGCCGCCGAGCTGGCGATGATCGCCCAGGACGACGAGAAGACGCAGATGGCCTACGCCCAGGCGCTCTCGGACTGGGCCGACGTCGGCGGCTACGACTACGAGACCGACTGGGACGTCTGCACGATGGCGGCCCTCGGGGTGTCCTTCGACAAGGCCCAGTGGCGCGGCCTGAACACCCTCTCCGGCGGCGAGCAGAAGCGGCTGGTGCTGGAGGCGCTGCTGCGCGGCCCCGAAGAGGTGCTGCTGCTCGACGAGCCCGACAACTACCTGGACGTCCCGGCGAAGCGCTGGCTGGAGGAGGCCCTCAAGGCCACCT
Source organism: Kitasatospora sp. NPDC056800 (assembly GCF_042789775.1). Lineage (NCBI taxonomy): Bacteria > Bacillati > Actinomycetota > Actinomycetes > Kitasatosporales > Streptomycetaceae > Kitasatospora > Kitasatospora sp. NPDC056800. The sequence continues at coordinate 35,622 of NZ_JBHUAL010000027.1, forward strand.
CGAAGACCGTCCTGTTCATCTCGCACGACCGCGAGCTGCTCTCCAAGACCGCCGACAAGATCATCTCCGTGGAGTCCGGCGCGGCGGGCAGCAGCGTCTGGGTGCACGGCGGCGGCTTCGACTCCTTCCACGAGGCCCGCAAGGACCGCTTCGCGCGGTTCGAGGAGCTCGGCCGGCGCTGGGACGAGGAGCACGCCAAGCTCAAGAAGCTGGTCGTCACCCTGCGCCAGGCCGCCGCCGTCAGCCACGCCCTGGCCACCCGCTACGCCGCCGCCCAGACCCGGCTGAAGAAGTTCGAGGAGGCCGGGCGGCCGGAGGAGCCCCCGCGCGAGCAGAGCATCACCATGCGGCTCAAGGGCGGGCGCACCGGTGTGCGCTCCTTCACCCTGGAGCAGCTGGAGCTCACCGGCCTGATGCGGCCCTTCGACCTGGAGGTCTTCTACGGCGAGCGGGTCGCGGTGCTGGGCGCCAACGGCGCCGGCAAGTCGCACCTGCTGCGGCTGCTCGCGGGGGACGAGACCGTCGAGCACACCGGCGCCTGGAAGCTCGGCGCCCGGGTCGTGCCCGGCCACTTCCGGCAGACCCACGCCCACCCGGAACTGTTCGGCCGCACCGTGCGGTCGATCGTCGAGGAGGAGCACGCGCTCAGCCGCGGCGCCGCGATGGGGGCGCTGCGCCGGTACGAGCTGGACCGCCAGGAGGAGCAGAAGTTCGAGTCGCTGTCCGGCGGGCAGCAGGCCCGGCTGATGATCCTCAAGCTCGAACTCTCCGGTGTCACGGCCCTGTTGCTGGACGAGCCGACCGACAACCTGGACCTGGAGAGCGCCGAGGCGCTGCAGGCCGGCCTGGAGGCCTTCGAGGGCACCGTGCTGTGCGTCACCCACGACCGCTGGTTCGCCAAGACCTTCGACCGTTTCCTGGTGTTCGGCGCGGACGGCCGGGTGTTCGAGTCGCCGGAACCGGTCTGGGACGTGACCCGCGTGGAGCGCGAACGCTGAGTGACGGCCGGGCCTCCGGCCGGAAGGAGCCGACCCATTTTTGACCCCTTCGGATCCGGCCGGTAACCTGGACGCTTGATGTGCGTATTGGCTCGCTCTATCTCACGTGAGAGGTCGGTACGCCGGAGACATCAGGTCGTCGACCAGCGGTCACCCTTGAATTGCGTCCAAGGTTGGCCAGGCTGCTCTGCCGTCCGGGTGCTCCTGTCAGGACTCACTCACTGAAAAGCGAAGGCTACGACCGTGCGTACGTACAGCCCCAAGCCCGGCGACGTCCAGCGTCAGTGGCACGTCATCGACGCGACCGACGTCGTGCTCGGCCGCCTGGCCTCCCAGGCCGCCAACCTCCTCCGGGGCAAGCACAAGGCGATCTACGCGCCGCACGTTGACACTGGTGACTTCGTCATCATCATCAACGCCGACAAGGTGCACCTGTCCGGTAACAAGAAGACCCAGAAGCTGGCCTACCGCCACTCGGGCTTCCCGGGCGGTCTGCGCTCGGTGCGCTACGACGACCTGCTGGCGAACAACCCGGAGAAGGCCGTCGAGAAGGCCATCAAGGGCATGATCCCCAAGAACAGCCTGGGCCGCCAGATGCTCTCGAAGCTGAAGGTCTACTCGGGCGACCAGCACCCCCACGCTGCCCAGCAGCCGGTGCCGTTCGAGATCACCCAGGTCGCGCAGTAATTCGGCCACCAAGCCCCCCAACACTGAAAAGAGCTGAGGAACACCGTGGCCGAGACCACTGAAACCCTTGAGGTCGACTTCGACGAGGCCGTTGAGGCCGTCGAGGGCGAGTACACCTCCGAGGAGAGCTACACCTCCGAGTCGCTGGCCGGCCGCTTCGGCGAGGCCGTCCCCGGCGCCGGCCTGGGCCGTCGCAAGGAGGCGATCGCCCGCGTGCGCATCGTCCCCGGCACCGGCCAGTGGAAGATCAACGGTCGCACCCTCGAGGGTTACTTCCCCAACAAGGTGCACCAGCAGACCGTGAACGAGCCCTTCAAGCTCCTCGAGCTGGACGGCCGTTACGACGTCGTCGCCCGCATCAGCGGTGGCGGCGTCTCCGGCCAGGCCTACGCGCTGCGCCTCGGCGTCGCCCGTGCCCTGAACGAGGCCGACGTGGACAACAACCGCGGCGCGCTGAAGAAGGCCGGCTTCCTGACCCGTGACGCCCGCGCCGTCGAGCGCAAGAAGGCCGGTCTGAAGAAGGCCCGCAAGGCGCCGCAGTACAGCAAGCGCTAATCGCCTCCCCCGGGGGTGCGGTCCGCCCTGGCGGCGCACCCCCTGGTTGCGCGAAAAACCGTCGCCCCGGAGTACCTCGCGTACTCCGGGGCGACGTGTTCCCCGGCTACTGCGCGGCGGCCGGGATCATCGGTTTGGGTTCCGAGCAGTGGTGATGGAGGACGGGACAGTGGGACGACTCTTCGGTACGGACGGCGTGCGCGGGGTGGCCAACGAGGGCCTGACGGCGGAGCTGGCGCTCGGCCTGTCGGTCGCCGCGGCCCATGTGCTCGGCGAGGCCGGCGCCTTCGACGGCCACCGGCCGGTCGCGGTGGTCGGCCGTGACCCGCGCGCCTCGGGCGAGTTCCTGGAGGCCGCCGTCATCGCCGGTCTGGCGAGCGCCGGCGTCGACGTCCTGCGGGTCGGCGTCCTGCCCACCCCGGCCGTGGCGTACCTCACCGGCGCGCTCGGCGCCGACTTCGGCGTGATGCTGTCCGCCAGCCACAACGCCATGCCGGACAACGGCATCAAGTTCCTCGCCCGCGGCGGCCACAAGCTGGACGACCGCATCGAGGACGCGATCGAGACCCACTACCGCAAGCACACCCTCGGCGACGAGGACTGGAACCGTCCGACCGGCGCGGCCGTCGGCCGGGTGCGCGAGTACACCGAGGGCTTCGACAAGTACGTCGCCCACCTGATCGGCGTGCTGCCCAACCGCCTGGACGGCATCAAGGTCGTCATCGACGGCGCCCACGGCGCGGCCGCCTACGTCGCCCCCGAGGCCTTCGCCCGGGCCGGCGCCGAGGTGGTCCACACCCTGGGGGCCGAGCCCACCGGCCTCAACATCAACGACGGCGTCGGCTCCACCCACCTGGACCGGCTGCGCGTCGCCATGAAGGAGCACCGGGCCGACCTCGGCATCGCCCTGGACGGGGACGCCGACCGCTGCCTGGCCGCCGACGCCGAGGGCAACGAGGTGGACGGCGACCAGATCATCGCCATCCTCGCGATCGCCATGAAGGAGGCCGGCACCCTGCGCGGCAACACCGCCGTGGCCACCGTGATGTCCAACCTCGGCTTCAAGCTGGCGATGGAGCGCGAGGGCGTCGAGCTGGTGGAGACCGCCGTCGGCGACCGCTACGTGCTGGAGGCGATGAAGGAGCACGGCTTCGCGCTGGGCGGCGAGCAGTCCGGCCACGTGATCCTGCTGGACCACGCCACCACCGGTGACGGCACCCTGACCGGCCTGATGCTGGGCGCCCGGCTGGCCGCCACCAAGCAGCCGCTGGCCGACCTGGCCGCCGTGATGACCCGGCTGCCGCAGGTGCTGATCAACGTCAAGGGCGTCGACAAGTCCCGGGTGAGGACCAGCACCGAGCTGGCCGCCGCGGTCGCCGAGGCCGAGGCCGAGCTGGGCTCCACCGGCCGGGTGCTGCTGCGCCCGTCGGGCACCGAGCCGCTGGTCCGGGTGATGGTCGAGGCCGCCGACCCGGCACAGGCCGAGACGGTCGGGCAGCGCCTGGCCGAGGCCGTGCGCACCCACCTGGGCTGAGCCCCGGAGACACGGTGAAGGGCCCCCGCGCGCCGCGGGGGCCCTTCGTGTCGTGCGCTCCTCCGGAGGTGCCTCCCCGGGCGCGCCCCTCGGGGGGCGCTCTTCGGGGTGCGCTCGTCGGGGTGCGCTCGTCGGGGTGGGCTCTTCGGGGTGGGCTCGTCGGGGTGGGCTCAGAGCTTGCGCAGCAGGGCCCGGCGGACCTTGTGGTCCTGGCCCTTCTGGAGGATCAGGGTGGCCCGGCCGCGGGTCGGCAGCACGTTCTCCAGCAGGTTGGGCTTGTTGATGGTGCGCCAGACCTGCCGGCCGTACTCCATCGCCTCCTCCTCCGGCACCTCGGTGAAGCGGCGGAAGTAGGAGTTCGGGTCCTGGAAGGCGGTCTGCCGCAGCTTGCGGAAGCGGTCCAGGTACCAGTGCTCGATGTCGTCGGTCCGGGCGTCGACGTAGATCGAGAAGTCGAAGTAGTCGGCCACCGCGAGGCGGGTGCGGCCGTCGCTGCCGGGCAGGGCCGGCTGGAGCACGTTCAGGCCCTCGACGATCAGGATGTCCGGGCGCTCCACGGTCAGCCGCTCGCCCTGCACGATGTCGTACACCAGGTGCGAGTAGACCGGCGCGCTGACCCGCTCCTTGCCCGCCTTCACGTCCGCGACGAAGCGCATCAGCGCCCGGCGGTCGTACGACTCCGGGAAGCCCTTGCGGGCCATCAGGCCGCGGCGGCGCAGCTCGGCGTTGGGGAGCAGGAAGCCGTCGGTGGTGACCAGTTCGACCCGGGGGTGCTCGGGCCAGCGGGCCAGCAGCGCCTGCAGCAGACGGGCGGTGGTGGACTTGCCGACCGCGACGGAGCCGGCCACGCCGATGATGAACGGGGTGCGGGTGCGCTCGGTGTCCGGGGTGTCCAGGAACGTGCCCAGCGTCCCGCGCAGCTCGTGCGTGGCGTGGATGTACAGGTTCAGCAGGCGCGACAGCGGCAGGTAGACGTCGCGGACCTCGTCCAGGTCGAGGGCGGTCCCGAGGCCGCGCAGCCGTTCCACCTCCTCGGCGGTCAGCGGCAGCGGCGTACGCTCGCGCAGCGCGCTCCACTCGGCCCGGCTGAGGTCCACGTAGGGGGACGGGGACGGGCCGGGCGTGGCGGCGCCCGGCGTACAGAGTTCGGTCAGCACATGCTCCATTGTGAGCCGTCGCGGCGTTCACGGTGGCTGTGGTGTCGGTCACGCAGTGTTCCCGCGCGGCGGGAAAACGGCCACAGAACCGCCCTTATGCTGGCACGCATGTGCGGAATTGTTGGATACGTGGGCGCTCAGACCGCCCTCGACGTAGTAATCGCAGGCTTGCAGCGACTGGAGTACCGGGGCTACGACTCGGCCGGTGTCGCGGTGCAGGTCCAGGACTCCGAAGGGCAGTGGAGCCTGGCCACCGACAAGCGGGCGGGCAAGCTCGCCAACCTGGAGAAGTCGCTCGCCGAGACCCCTCTGCCCGGCGGCACCACCGGCATCGGCCACACCCGCTGGGCCACCCACGGCGGCCCGACGGACGCCAACGCCCACCCCCACCTGGACGACCGCGAGCGGGTCGCGGTGGTGCACAACGGCATCATCGAGAACTTCGCCCAGCTGCGCGCCGAGATCGCCGAGCGCGGCCACACCCTCCGGTCCGAGACCGACACCGAGGTCGTCGCCCACCTGCTGGGCGAGGCCTACGCGGGCGACCTCGCCGAGGCCATGCGGGCGGTCTGCCGTCAGCTGGAGGGCGCCTTCACCCTGGTCGCCGTGCACGCGGACGCGCCGGACGTGGTCGTCGGTGCCCGCCGCAACTCGCCGCTGGTGGTCGGCCGCGGCGAGGGCGAGAACTTCCTCGCCTCGGACGTCGCCGCCTTCATCGCCCACACCCGTGAGGCGATCGAGCTGGGCCAGGACCAGGTGGTCGAGCTGCGCCGGGAGGGAGTGACCGTCACCAACTTCGACGGCACCCCGGCCGACGTGCGCGAGTACCACGTGGACTGGGACGCCTCCGCCGCCGAGAAGGGCGGCTACGACTACTTCATGCTCAAGGAGATCGCCGAGCAGCCGAAGGCGGTCGCCGACACCCTGCTCGGCCGGATCGGCACCGACGGCCGGCTGACCCTCGACGAGCTGCGGATCTCCGACGCCGACCTGCGCTCGGTCGACAAGGTCGTCATCGTGGCCTGCGGCACGGCCTTCCACGCCGGCATGATCGCCAAGTACGCGATCGAGCACTGGACCCGCATCCCCTGCGAGGTCGAGGTCGCCTCCGAGTTCCGCTACCGCGACCCGATCATGGGCCCGGGCACGCTGGTCATCGCCATCTCGCAGTCCGGCGAGACCATGGACACCCTGATGGCCCTGCGGCACGCCCGCGAGCAGGGCGCCAAGGTGCTGGCGATCTGCAACACCAACGGCTCCACCATCCCGCGCGAGTCGGACGCGGTGCTGTACACCCACGCCGGTCCGGAGGTCGCGGTCGCCTCCACCAAGGCGTTCCTGACCCAGCTGGTCGCCTGCTACCTGGTCGCCCTGTACCTGGGCCAGGTGCGCGGCACCAAGTGGGGCGACGAGATCTTCGCCGTCATCAAGGAGCTCGGCGACGCGCCGAAGCAGGTCGAGCAGGTCCTGGAGACCATGGAGCCGGTGCGCGAGCTGGCCCGCTCGCTGGCCGACGCCCGCTCGGTGCTGTTCCTCGGCCGCCACGTCGGCTTCCCGGTGGCCCTGGAGGGCGCGCTCAAGCTCAAGGAGCTGGCGTACATGCACGCCGAGGGCTTCGCGGCGGGCGAGCTCAAGCACGGCCCGATCGCGCTGATCGAGGAGGGGCTGCCGGTCGTGGTGGTCGTGCCCTCGCCGCGCGGGCGGTCGATCCTGCACGACAAGATCGTCTCCAACATCCAGGAGATCCGGGCCCGCGGCGCCCGCACGATCGTGATCGCCGAGGAGGGCGACGAGGCCGTCGTCCCGTACGCGGACCACCTGATCCGCATCCCGGCCACCCCGACCCTGCTCCAGCCGCTGGTCTCCACCGTCCCGCTGCAGGTCTTCGCCTGCGAGCTGGCCACGGCCAAGGGCCACGAGGTCGACCAGCCGCGCAACCTGGCGAAGTCGGTCACCGTCGAGTAGCCGCTCGGCCGTACGGCGCCCCTGCGGTGGCTGCGTCCTACCGCAGGGGCGCCGTGTCGAGTGCGAACGAGAACGGGGCGGGCAGGTCGATCGCCTTGCCGAACTCGACCTTGGTCTGGGTGATGTAGTCCTCGCCGTCGGGTTCAGTGAACAGGGTGATCATGCCTTCGCCGCGGTCGATCAGCAGGTAGCAGGGGATCCCCGCAGCGGCGTAGCCCCTGCGCTTGGGCTCGCGGTCCTTGTGCGGGTTGATCGACGTGATCTCGAAGACCAGCAAGACCCCTTCTGCAGAAGCCCACGAGTCGGCGTGCTCGAAATGGCCGACCGGGCTCAGAGTGCCGTCGGGGATGAACCGTCCTTTGGGCGTGATCAGTCCCTTGTTCCCGGACAGGTCGAACTCGGCCTCGGCCTTGCGCATGAACTGCCTGTTCAGCAGGGAGAACGCGGTCTCGTGTTCGCCGTCCGGCGGTGGTGTCACGACGATCTCCCCTTCGATGAACTCGGCCTTGCTTCCCAGCGGGGTGTCCAGCCCCAGAAACGCCTGGAGGAGGCTCTCCTCGCCCAGCGGGTGCTCGACTGCCGGCATGGCGACCATGGCCCTTCTCCCTCCTGCTGGTCTGTACCGAGCGACAAAGTAGGCGTACGGACCGGAGCCGGTGGGGGATCGAAGTGGGTGTCACTCGAAAGTGTGCCGCAGGCCCGGCTCCCGTGGGGCGGTGACGCGGGCTAGCGTCGGCGGTAGCCGACCGCTGAAGGAGTTCTCCCCATGCGTCATGCACACCCTGTGGAAACCGTCCGGGCCGCCGAGGCCGAGCTGATGGCGCGGCTGCCGGAGGGCACGCTGATGCAGCGGGCGGCCGCGGGGCTGGCCGCGACCTGTGCGCGGCTGCTGACCGGGCGTCGGGGGCGGGTGTACGGCAGTCGGGTGACGGTGCTCGCGGGCAGCGGGGACAACGGGGGTGACGCCCTGTACGCGGGGGCCGCGCTGGCCCGGCGCGGGGCGCGGGTGACGGCGGTGCTGCTGGTGCCGGAGAAGGCGCACCCGGGCGGGCTGGCCGCGCTGCGGGCCGCCCGTGGGCGGGTGACGGTGGAGCAGGAAGTCGGCCTGGCCGACTTCTCGCGCGCGGACCTGGTGCTGGACGGGATCGTCGGCATCGGCGGCCGCGGCGGGCTGCGCCCCGCGGCGGAGCCGTACGCGCGGGCGGCGCGACGCGGGGCGGTGGTCGCGGTGGACCTGCCGAGCGGGGTGGACGCCGACACCGGCGAGGTGCCGGGCGTGGCGCTGCGCGCGGACGTCACGGTCTGCTTCGGCACGTACAAGCCCGGTCTGCTGATCGACCCGGGGGCCTCGTACGCGGGCGCCGTGCAGCTGGTCGGCATCGGGCTGGAGCCGCCCGCCGCGGAGGTGACGGCGCTCCAGCACGCGGACGTGGCGGCGCTGCTGCCGGTGCCGGGCGCGGAGAGCGACAAGTACCGGCGCGGCGTGGTCGGGGTGGCGGCCGGCTCGGCGACCTACCCGGGGGCGGCGCTGCTCGCGGTGGCCGGGGCGCTGCACGGGGGCGCGGGAGCCGTCCGGTACGTCGGCACGGCGGCCGAGGAGGTGGTGCGGCGCTTCCCGGAGGTGCTGGTCACCGAGGGCGGTCCGGCCGGGGCCGGGCGGGTGCAGGCCTGGGTGGTCGGGCCGGGCGGCGGCGAGGGGGCGCGGCAGGCGCTGGCCGAGGCGCTGGCGAGCGACGTCCCGGTGCTGGTGGACGCGGACGGGCTGACCGAGCTGGGCCGGCTCGGCCCGGACGCGCTGGCCGGCCGCACCGCGCCCACCCTGCTCACCCCGCACACCGGCGAGGCCGCCCGGCTGCTCGCGGGTGCCGGGGGCGGCACGCCGCCGGCCGCCGACGACCTGGCCGCGGCCCGGCTGGCCACCGCCCGCCGGCTGGCGGCCGCCTACCGCGCGACGGTGCTGCTGAAGGGCTCCACCACGGTGGTCGCCGACCCGGGCGGGGCCGTCCGGGTGAACCCGACCGGCACCTCCTGGCTGGCCACGGCCGGCAGCGGCGACGTGCTGGCCGGGCTGGCCGGCTCCCTGCTGGCGGCCGGCCTCGCGCCGCTGGACGCCGCGTCGGCGGCCGCCTACCTGCACGGCCTGGCCGGCCGTGAGGCGGCGGGCGAGCCGGGCGCCCCGACGACGGCGCTCGCGGTGGCCGGCGCGCTGCCGGCGGTGTGGCGGGCGGTCCGGACGCCCTGACCGGGAAGGCCGGGAAGGCGCCCGGAGGGCCGGCAACCGGAACCGGACGGTCCGTCGAACGCGTCCGTGCAAGGGACGGACGAGCGGTTCGCCGCAGGTCGGCGCGGTGCGCGCGGCCCGGTCGTCGGCCGCCGCGCCGACGGGCCGTTCGGCGAGGACTCCGGGACGTCTGGGAGACTGACCCTGATGACAACTGCGAACACGATCGGCACAGCCACCCTCACCGACGGCGTACGGGCCGAGGCGACCATCGATCTCGCCGCCCTGCGCGGCAACCTCGCCGCGTTGCGCGAGCGCGTCGGCAGCACGGCGGTGATGCTCGCGGTCAAGGCGAACGCCTACGGCCACGGCGCGGTCGAGTGCGCCCGGGAGGCGGTCGCGAACGGGGTCGGCTGGCTCGGCTGCGCGACGCCGGACGAGGCGCTGGCCCTGCGGGCCGCGGGCATCCGCCCCGAGCAGGCCCGCATCCTGTGCTGGCTGTGGACGCCGGGCGGGCCGTGGTGCGAGGCGCTGCGCGCGGGCCTGGACATCTCGGTCAGCGGCCAGTGGGCGCTGGACGAGCTGCTGCCCGCCGTGCGCGAGACCGGCATCCCGGCCCGGGTGCACCTGAAGGCCGACACCGGCCTCGGCCGCAACGGCTGCCAGCCGCATGACTGGCCGCGGCTGGTGGCGGCCGCCCGCCGGGCCGAGGCGGAGGGGCTGCTGACGGTCGTCGGCGTCTGGTCGCACTTCGCCGCGGCGGACGAGCCCGGCCACCCGTCGATCCAGGCCCAGCTGGACTCCTACCGCGTCGCGCTGGCCACGGCCGAGGCCGCCGGGCTGCGCCCCGAGGTCCGGCACCTGGCGAACTCCCCGGCCACCCTGCTGCTGCCGGAGTCGCACTTCGACCTGGTCCGCACCGGCCTGGCCGCGTACGGGCTGTCGCCGGTGCCCGAGGTGGGCTCGCCGGCGGACTTCGGGCTGCGCCCGGTGATGGCGCTGACCGCGCGGCTGGCGCTGGTCAAGCACGTCCCCGGCGGGCACGGGGTCAGCTACGGCCACCACTACACGACGCTGGGCGAGACGACGCTGGGCCTGGTCCCGGTCGGCTACGGCGACGGCATCCCCCGGCACGCCAGCGGCACCGGCCCGGTGCAGATCGACGGCAAGTGGCGCACGGTGGCCGGCCGGGTCGCGATGGACCAGTTCGTGGTGGACCTCGGCGGCGACGCCCCGGCGATCGGCGACGAGGTGCTGCTGTTCGGCAACGGCGAGCGCGGCGAGCCCACCGCCGAGGACTGGGCCCGCGCCTGCGGCACCGTCTCGTACGAGATCATCACCCGGATCGGTGCCCGGGTGCCCCGCCGCTACCTGGGCGGCAGCCACGCCGAGGTCCGGTCGGCATGACCGGGGGGCCGGCCGAGGGCAGTCCGGTCGCGGCGGTCGCCAGGGCGGCCGGTGCCGCCTCCGGGGTGAGCCGGGCCGGTGTGATCGGGATCTCGGTCGGCGTGCTGGCGGCCGGGGCGGCCGCGGGCGTCGCGATCGAGCGGCTGACCGTCGGCCGGGCGATGCGCCGCCGGGCCCGGGCCGAGCTGGACGCGAACGCCCCGTACGGCTCGCTGCGCGGGCGCCCGAGGACGGTGGCCGCGCCGGACGGCACCGAGCTGTACGTCGAGCTGGACGGCACCGGCTGGAGCGGGCCGGACGGCGGGACCGGTGCCGAGCCGCTGACCGTGGTGTTCTGCCACGGCTACTGCCTCAACCAGGACAGCTGGCACTTCCAGCGGGCCGCGCTGCGCGAGGGCCTGCGGCTGGTCTTCTGGGACCAGCGCAGCCACGGCCGCTCCGAGCGCTCCCGCTCGTACCTGGCGGGCGAGCCGGCCGGCATCGACCAGCTGGGCGGCGACCTCAAGGCGGTGGTCGACGCCGTCGCGCCGACCGGGCCGCTGGTGCTGGTGGGCCACTCGATGGGCGGCATGACGGTGATGGCGCTGGCCGACCAGCACCCGGAGCTGTTCCGCGAGCGCGTCGCCGGGGTGGCGCTGATCGGCACCCTCGCCGGGGACTGGAACGAGGTCAGCCTCGGCCTGCCGAAGGCCGGCGCGAAGCTGTTCAAGAAGGTCGCGCCCGGGGTGGTGAAGCTGCTGGGCCGCCAGGTCGACCTGGTCGAGGCGACCAGGCGGCTGGGCTCGGACGTGGCCGCCGTGTTCTACCGGAGGTTCTCCTTCGGCGGCCGGGACGTCGACCCCGGTGTGGTGCGCTTCGCCGAGCAGCTGCTGGACGCCACCCCGATCGACGTGGTCGCCGAGTTCTACCCGGTGTTCGGCGCGCACGAGAAGTACGGGGCGCTGGACGCCCTGCGCGGCCTGCCCGCGCTGGTGCTGGCCGGGACGAAGGACCTGCTGACGCCCTCGACGCACAGCGAGGCGATGGCCGAGCGGCTGCCCGGCGCGGAGCTGGTGCTGGCCGAGGGCGCCGGGCACCTGGTGATGCTGGAGTGCCCGGAGCTGGTCGACCACGAGCTGGCCCGGCTGCTGCGCCGGGCCGTCAGTTTCGCCGGGGCCGCGCCGCTGCCCGCGGCCGTCCTCGACCTGGCCGGGGAGCGGGCCGCGCAAACTGTCGTCGACCCCGCCTGAGGCCCGGGTGCCCGCCCGGAGGGCCCACCCGCCGCGCGGGTGCCCGCCGATGTGGCACGGTAGCGGTGGCGGCCGGTGGTCGGCGCGCCGTACGGACCGAAGGGCAAGACACGCGCATGGGCTCGCACGCCACTCTCACCGTCCCCACCCCGGAGCGGATGGGCCGGCTCGGCCGGGAGCTGGCCGCGCTGCTGCGGCCGGGTGACCTGGTGCTGCTCTCCGGCGAGCTGGGGGCGGGGAAGACCACGCTGACCCGGGGCCTGGGGGAGGGGCTGCAGGTCCGCGGGGCGGTGACCTCGCCGACCTTCGTGATCGCCCGGGTGCACCCCTCGCTGGTCGGCGGCCCGGCGCTGGTGCACGTGGACGCGTACCGGCTGGGCGGGGACCTGGACGAGATGGAGGACCTCGACCTGGACGTCTCGCTGCCCGAGTCGGTGGTCGTGGTCGAGTGGGGCGAGGGCAAGGTCGAGCGGCTGTCCGAGGACCGGCTGGAGGTCCGGATCGAGCGCGCCATCGGCGGCACCGAGGGCGGGGACGACCAGGACCCGCGCCGGGTGGTGCTGACCGGCATCGGCCCGCGCTGGGCGGACGCGGCGCTGGCGGAACTCGGATAGCCGGGAGGGCGGCGACGACCCGCCGACGGGGCTCCGACGACTCGCCGACATCTTGCCGACAGACTGTCGGCAAGATGTTGCGGCCGGGGTGCCGGGCGTGGTGGGATGGGTGCTGCGGTTAGGTCTGCCTAACTAGGGAGGCGCCATGTCGAGCACCACCCCCGCCCCGCAGCGCGCGGTCACCGCCGCCGGGGCCGGAGAGTCCGCCCGTCGCGTTCCGGGAGAGCCGATGCGGGCGCTGCTGGCCGCCTGCGCGGCCGCCGAGGCGGTGTCCACACCGCCCGGACCGCGCCCCCGGCAGGACGGACCGCGGCCCGGACACGACGAACGGCCCGAGGCGCGGACGCCCCGGGCCGCCTGAGGCCGCTCCTCCCGAAACCGAAGCCGAAGCCGAACCCGAATTCGAACCCGAATCCGGGCCGCCCGGTCCCGTCCGGGCTCAGGCGATCACGACCACCTTGGTGTCCTTCGGCGCGAAGTCCCAGAGCAGCTGCCCCTCGGCGCGGCCGCTGCGGATGCCGCCGGTCTTGGCGCTCGGGTCGGTGGTCGGCGTCGCGCCGTCCACCGCCGCGCTGAAGCCGAACACCACGCCGTTCTGCTGCGCGAAGCGCACCACGTGCTCGATCTGCTTGCCGTCCGTCCCGGTGGTGGTCGGGGTGCGGCTGTACACCGCGTAGCTGCCCGGGGCGGGCTCGACCGAGCCCGGGGTGACCGGGAAGGCGGCCGCGACCTGCGGGCTCTTCTTCGGGTCGACCAGCCAGACGTAGTGGCTGCCGACCGAGTACACCACCCGGGTGCCGGTGCCCGAGGTGGCCGGCAGCGGGGGGACGGTCGGGGTGGCCGCGGCGGTGGGCGCCGCGGCGGTGGCCGTGCCGGTCGCCGTGGTGGTGGCGGTGGGCTTGGGGCCGCCGGCCCGGTCCTGGGCGCCGTTGGCCTGGAAGGCCAGCAGGCTCACCACCGCCAGGGCCCCCAGGGTCAACCCCGTGACCACCACTCCAGGACCCATCTTCGCCACGTTGCCGCTCCCGCCGCCGTCCCTTTACGTACGGCCCCATCGTGCCAGGTTCATCCGCGCGGGTCGCAGTGCCTCGGATCTGTGTTCCCGCCTGGTACACCCTGCCGATCGGCCGGTCGGCCCAACGTCGGTCTAACCTTGACCCGTGCTGCTGCTCGCGTTCGACACCGCTACCCCCGCCGTCACCGCCGCCGTCCACGACGGCACGGCCGTCCTCGCCGAGACCCACCAGGTCGACGCCAGGCGCCACGGTGAACTGCTGCTGCCCGCGATCGACCAGGTGCTGCGGGCCGCCGGGGTGGACAAGCACCGGCTGACCGGCATCGCGGTCGGCGTCGGCCCCGGCCCGTACACCGGCCTGCGGGTCGGCCTGGTGACCGCCGCCGCGCTCGGCCACGCCCTCGGGCTGCCGGTGCACGGCGTCTGCACGCTGGACGCGATCGCCTTCCAGGCCCGCGCCGAGGGCCTGGCCGGGCAGCCGTTCACGGCCGCCACCGACGCGCGCCGCAAGGAGGTCTACTGGGCCTCGTACGACGCCGAGGGCCGCCGCACCGAGGGCCCCGCCGTGGACCGCCCGGCCGAGCTGACCCCGCAGCCGCGCTCCGTCGGCGCCGGCGCGCTGCTCTACCCCGACGCCTTCCCGGGCGGGCACGGCCCCGAGCACGTCTCGGCCGGCGCCCTGGCCGGCTTCGCCGCCGCCGAGCTGGCCGCCGGGCGCGAGCTGCTGCCCAACCACCCGCTGTACCTGCGCCGCCCGGACGCCCAGGTCCCCGCGGGCTACAAGAACGTTCTGGGAGGCAAGGCGGTGCTCCCGGCGTGAACCACGGCACCACCCTGCGCCCGATGCGCTGGTGGGACATCGCGCCGGTGCTGGAGCTGGAGCTGCGGCTCTTCCCCGAGGACGCCTGGTCCGCCGGGATGTTCTGGTCCGAACTGGCCGAGTCCCACCCCGGCGGCACCCGCCACTACACCGTCGCGGCCGCCCCGGACGGCAGGATCGTCGGCTACGCCGGACTGATGGCGATCGCCGGCGAGGGCGACGTCCAGACCATCGCCGTCGACGAGCGCCACCAGGGCGCCGGCCTCGGCACGGCGCTGCTCACCGACCTGATCCGGGAGGCCGCCCGGCGCGAGTGCGCCGAGCTGCTGCTGGAGGTGCGGGTGGACAACCCGCGCGCCCAGCGGCTGTACGAGCGCCACGGCTTCGAACCGGTGGGCATCCGGCGCGGCTACTACCAGCCCGCCAACGTCGACGCGCTGGTGATGCGCCTCGACCACCCGAGCACTGACAGCACTGACCCGAAGGACATTGAGGACACCCGCCATGGCTGACGAACCGCTCGTCCTCGGTATCGAGACCTCCTGCGACGAGACCGGCGTCGGCATCGTGCGCGGCACCACGCTGCTGGCCGACGCGGTCGCCTCCAGCGTCAACGACCACGCCCGCTTCGGCGGCGTCGTCCCGGAGATCGCCAGCCGCGCGCACCTGGAGGCGATGGTCCCGACCATCCAGCGCGCCCTGGACACCGCCGGGATCAAGGCGAGCGACCTGGACGGCATCGCCGTCACCGCCGGCCCCGGCCTGGCCGGCGCGCTGCTGGTCGGCGTCAGCGCCGCGAAGGCGTACGCCTGGGCGCTGGACAAGCCGCTGTACGGGGTCAACCACCTCGCCTCGCACATCTGCGTCGACCAGCTGGAGCACGGCCGGCTGCCCTCGCCGACGATGGCCCTGCTGGTCTCCGGCGGGCACTCCTCGCTGCTGCTCAGCGAGGACATCACCAGCGACGTCCGCCCGCTCGGCGCGACCATCGACGACGCGGCCGGCGAGGCCTTCGACAAGGTCGCCCGGGTGCTCGGCCTCGGCTTCCCCGGCGGCCCGATCGTCGACCGCACGGCCCGCGAGGGCGACCCGAAGGCGATCGCCTTCCCGCGCGGGCTGAGCGGCCGCAACGACCCGGCGTACGACTTCTCCTTCTCCGGCCTGAAGACCGCCGTCGCCCGCTGGGTGGAGGCCAAGCGCCGGGCCGGCGAGGAGGTGCCGGTCGCCGACGTGGCGGCGTCCTTCCAGGAGGCGGTCACCGACGTGCTCACCCGCAAGGCCGTCAAGGCGTGCAAGGACAACGGCGTCGACCACCTGATGATCGGCGGCGGCGTGGCGGCCAACTCGCGGCTGCGCGAGATGGCCCAGCAGCGCTGCGACCGGGCCGGCATCCGGCTGCGGGTGCCCCGGCCGGGCCTGTGCACCGACAACGGCGCGATGGTCGCCGCGCTGGGCGCCGAGATGGTGTGGCGCGACCGCACGCCGTCCGCCCTCGACCTGTCGGCGGACTCCTCGCTGCCGGTGACCGAGACCCACGTGCCCCACACGGACTTCCACGGCCAGGCCTACGACGCCCTCGGCGGCGGCGCGGCATGACCGTCGCCGCGATGTGGGAGGCCCGGGCGGCGGCCGGCCGGGGCGACGAACTCGCCGCCTGGGTACGGGAGTCGGTGCTGCCCGCGGTCCGCGGCTCGGCCGGTCTGGAGCGCCTCGAACTGCTCTCCGCCCCGGGCGAGCGGGTGCTGCTGATCACCTGGTGGAACGGCGAGCCGGTGCCCGTCGCCGACCCGCCGGCCGGGCTGCTCGGCCGTCCGGTGCACCGCTGGTCCTTCACCAGCGAGCACGTCGAGTAGCCCCTGGCCGGGAACCGCCGCGGCGGTCGGTACCGTGCATAGCTGAGAGAAGGCTGGACGGGAACCGGGAGCGCGCAGCGGTGATCAGGCGGAGCAGGACCAGGACGTACGGGGTGGGGGCGCTGGCCCTGCTGGCCTTCGCCACCGCGTGCGGGGACAACGGGGGCGGTGGCGGTGCCGCCCCCGCCGCCACGACGGCGGCGGCCACGCCCCGGCCCACCGGCGCCGCGCCGACCAGCGCGTCCGCGCCCCCTTCGGCGGGCGCCCCGGCGGGCGCGGACGCGGCGGCCTGGGCCAAGTGGAACCTCACCCCGCTCGCCCCCGCCCCGGCGCCGCCCGCCGACAAGCCGATCAAGCTCGAACGGACCGGCCCCGTACCGGTGTTCAGCGATGTGAAGACCAGCGACAAGGTCGTCTTCATCACCATCGACGACGGCGCCGAGAAGGACCCGAAGTTCGTCGAGATGCTCACCGACCTCAAGGTGCCGATCTCGATGTTCCTGACGAAGGACATCGTCAAGAACGACTACGGCTACTTCAAGCCGCTCCAGGCGCTGGGCAACCACATCCAGAACCACACCGTGGACCACCCGGTGATGAGCAAGCTGTCGGCCGACAAGCAGAAGGCCGAGATCTGCGACGACCAGGCCGCGCTCACCCAGCAGTACGGCACCGCCCCGTTGCTGTTCCGCCCGCCGTTCGGCGACGGCGCCAACACCCCGATGCTCAACACCTCGGTGCAGCAGTGCGGCCCGCGCGCGATCGTGCTCTGGCGCGAGTCGATGCAGATCCACGACATGCAGTACCAGGCCGCGGACAAGAAGCTGAAGCCCGGCGACATCGTCCTGGCGCACTTCCGCGGCCCCAAGGAGCTCAAGGGCGCCACGATGACCCAGATGTTCGGCGACCTGCTGGCCCGGATCCAGGAGCAGGGCTTCTCGGTGGCCCGGCTGGAGGACTACATCCAGGCGCCCGCCTCGTAGCCCGGTCCCGGCGCCGAGACCGGGCCGCCGCGCCGGGGGTCAGACCGGCTGCCCCAGCATCATCAGCGGCCCGTTGTCGGTGCGGCTGAGGATCACCGTGACGGTGTTCGGCCCGGATGGCTTGAGCTGGCGGCGCAGCTCCTCCGGGGTGATCGCCATCCCGCGCTTCTTGATCACCACCGTGCCGACCGCCCGCTCGCGCAGCAGCGCCTTCAGCTTCTTGATGTTGAACGGGAGCACGTCGGTGAGCTCGAAGGCGTGCGCGTACGGCGTCGCGACCAGCTCGTCCGAGGTCAGGTAGGCGATCTTCGGGTCGATCAGCCGGCCGCCCACCTGCCCGGCCACCTCGGCCACCAGGTGGGCCCGGATCACCGCGCCGTCCGGCTCGTACAGGTAGCGCCCGACCGGGCCGGCCGGCGGGTCGGGCAGGTCGCCGCCGGTCAGGCTGGCGCCGTGCGGCAGCAGGGTGGCGCGGTGCGGGCTGGTGGCCCTGGTGCCGAACCAGAGCACCGCCTCCTTGACGTCGCCGTGGTCCGAGACCCACTCGGCCTCGGCGTCCTCCGGCACGGCCTCGTGCGGGATGCCCGGCGCGACCTTCAGCGCGCCGATCGGGGTCCGCCGGCCGGCCTCGATCGCCCAGGAGAGCGGCGGGGCGTACGCCTCCGGGTCGAACACCCGGCCGCGCGCGGTGCGCCGGGCCGGGTCGGTGAACACCGCGTCGTAGCCGGTGACGTCCACCTCGGCGACGTCCGCGCAGCGCACCTCGACCAGGTCGGCCAGGCCCAGCGCGGCCGCGTTGGCCGCGGTGGCGGCGCAGGCCGCCGGGTCCCTGTCGACGGCCAGCACCTCGATGCCGGCCCGGGCCAGCGCCAGCACGTCCCCGCCGATGCCGCAGCACAGGTCCGCCAGCCGCCGTACGCCCAGGTCGGCGAACCGCCGGGCCCGCCACTCGGCCACGCTGCGCCGGGTGGACTGCTCGACCCCGTTGGGCGTGAAGTACATCAGGTCGGCGTCCGCCCCGAACTTCGCCCGCGCCCGCTGCCGCAGCCGCGCCTGCCCGAACGCGGCCGACACCAGCTCCGCCGGGTGCTCCCGCCGCAGGCGGGTCGCCAGCGCGAGCTCCTCCTCGGGGGTGAACTCGCGCAGCTCGGCGAGCAGGGCCTGGCCCTCGGGGGTCAGCAGCGGCTGGAGGTTCTCGGTGTCCACGGGGCCATTCTCGCGGGTCGGCCGGGTGGCCGGTCGGCCGGAGCGGCCGCGCGGCGTTCACCGGCCGATGACGGGGACGTCGGAGGTCAGCCAGAACACCAGCGGCATCAGCGGCGCGGCCGCCAGCGCGGCGTACGGCGTGATCCGGTACCCGAGCCGCCGGGTGCCGAGGCCGGTCAGTGCCAGCAGGACGAGCATCACCACGACGCCGAAGACGTCCAGGGCCTCCACCCCGGGGCCGTACAGGGCGAGCAGCTTCAGCCAGTTGAGCACGAACGACCCGACGGACGCCGCCGCGACGGCCCCGGCGACCACCACCGCGGCGAGCACCAGGTCCGGCGCCCAGTGGACCGGCGGCCGCCCGGGCGCGCCGTGGGGCCGGCTCACCGGAGCCACCCCGCGCCGGCGAGGGCGGTCAGCAGGGCGGGGCTGACCGCGGCGGCGACCGGGGTGATCCGGTAGCCCCGCCGGTGGGTGTACCGGGCCACCGCCACGACCGGGACGAGCAGCAGCGCGGTCGCGGCGCCCCGGGCCGCCCAGCCGCCGATCGCGGGGTGGGCCTCCAGCGCGAGCGCGGCCAGGAAGGCCGCGATCCAGCCGAACCCCAGCAGCGAGGCGGCCCCCAGGACCGTCAGCAGCGCGAGCAGCAGGTCCGTCGGACGGCCGACCGGGCGCAGCGGGTCGGCGGGCGGCAGCCGGTTCACCGCCACAGCACGCCCGAGGAGAGGACCGCCGGCAGCGCGAACGGGGCGAGCCCGGCGGCGACCGGGAGGAGCCGGTAGCCGGACCGCCGGCTGCGGAAGGCCACCACGAGGCCCGCCGCCAGGGCGACCACCGGGGCGGCCAGCATCCCGATGCCCAGGAAGGCCCACCCGCGCCCGTCCCCGTCGTCCCCGTAGCCGGGGATGGTGCCGAGGCAGGCGACGAGGAGGAAGGCGACGAACGGCAGCACGCCCCCCAGCAGGGGCAGCGACAGCAGGGCGAGGGCGGCGTCCTTGGGCCGGGACGGGCCGATGCGCACCGGGATCGAGGTCATGGCAGGAGTCTGGTGGGGCCGGGCCCGGTCGTACATGAGTACGGCTACTCATTCGCGAACCGGGGACTTCCGGGACTCGCCGTTGGCACTCTGGTTGACTGAGTGCTAACACGGCCCTATGGTCATCCTTGGCACTCACCACTAGGGGAGTGCTAACGCGACGACGTGTGTCTGACCCCCGCGACGGCAGGCCCGCAGGATCGCCCCTACCCGTTAGAAAACCCCGTAATCTCCGAAGGGGAGCTCGGACGTGACCACCAGCAGCAAGGTTGCCATCAAGCCGCTCGAGGACCGCATCGTGGTCCAGCCGCTCGACGCCGAGACCACCACGGCCTCCGGCCTGGTTATCCCGGACACCGCCAAGGAGAAGCCCCAGGAGGGCGTCGTCCTGGCCGTCGGCCCGGGCCGCTTCGAGGACGGTCAGCGTCTGCCGCTCGACCTCGCCGTCGGCGACATCGTCCTGTACTCGAAGTACGGCGGCACCGAGGTGAAGTACAAGGGCGAGGAGTACCTCGTCCTCTCGGCCCGCGACGTTCTCGCGGTCATCGAGAAGTAAGACGTACCGACCCGCCCCGGATCCGTGTCCCAGTGACAGGGGCCCGGGGCGTGGTTGTTGGTTCACGTAGTTCGGCGGCCGGTGGGCCGGCCGCAGCCCCGAGGGAATAGGGAACATGGCGAAGATCCTGCAGTTCGACGAGGACGCCCGCCGCTCGCTGGAGCGCGGTGTCAACAAGCTGGCCGACACCGTCAAGGTGACCATCGGCCCCAAGGGCCGCAACGTCGTCATCGACAAGAAGTTCGGCGCCCCGACCATCACCAACGACGGTGTCACCATCGCCCGCGAGGTCGAGCTGGACGACCCGTACGAGAACCTTGGCGCGCAGCTCGTCAAGGAGGTCGCCACCAAGACCAACGACGTCGCGGGTGACGGCACCACGACCGCCACCGTGCTGGCCCAGGCCCTGGTCAACGAGGGTCTGCGCAACGTCGCCGCCGGTGCCGGCCCGGCCGCCCTGAAGAAGGGCATCGACAAGGCCGTCGCCGCGGTCTCCGAGCACCTGCTGTCCGTCGCCCGCGAGATCGAGGGCAAGGACGACGTCGCCGCCGTCGCCTCCCTCTCCGCGCAGGACACCCAGGTCGGCGAGCTGATCGCCGAGGCGATCGACAAGGTCGGCAAGGACGGTGTCATCACCGTCGAGGAGTCGAACACCTTCGGCGTGGAGCTGGACTTCACCGAGGGCATGCAGTTCGACAAGGGCTACCTGTCGCCGTACTTCGTCACCGACGCCGAGCGCCAGGAAGCGGTCCTCGAGGACCCGTACATCCTGATCAACCAGGGCAAGATCTCCTCGATCCAGGAGCTGCTGCCGCTGCTGGAGAAGATCCTCCAGGGCGGTGCCTCCAAGCCGCTGCTGATCATCGCCGAGGACGTCGACGGCGAGGCGCTGTCGACCCTGGTCGTGAACAAGATCCGTGGCACCTTCAACGCCGTCGCCGTCAAGGCCCCGGGCTTCGGCGACCGCCGCAAGGCGATCCTCGGCGACCTGGCCGTCCTGACCGGTGGCCAGGTCATCTCCGAGGAGGTCGGCCTCAAGCTCGACCAGGTCGGCCTGGACGTGCTGGGCACCGCCCGCCGCGTGACCATCACCAAGGACGAGACCACGGTCGTCGACGGTGCCGGTGACTCCGAGGCCGTCGCCGGCCGCGTCGCCCAGATCAAGGGCGAGATCGCCGCGACCGACTCCGACTGGGACCGCGAGAAGCTGCAGGAGCGCCTGGCCAAGCTGGCCGGCGGCGTCTGCGTCATCAAGGTCGGCGCCGCCACCGAGGTGGAGCTGAAGGAGCGCAAGCACCGCCTGGAGGACGCCATCTCGGCGACCCGCGCCGCGGTCGAGGAGGGCATCGTCGCCGGCGGTGGCGCCTCCCTGGTCCACGCCGCCAAGGTGCTGGACGAGGGCCTGGGCCTGTCGGGTGACGAGGCCACCGGTGTCGCCGTGGTCCGCAAGGCGCTGCACGAGCCGCTGCGCTGGATCGCCCAGAACGCCGGCCTGGAGGGCTACGTCATCACCTCCAAGGTCGCCGAGCTGGAGATCGGCCAGGGCTACAACGCCGCCACCGGCGAGTACGGCGACCTGGTGAAGGCCGGCGTCATCGACCCGGTCAAGGTCACCCGCTCCGCCCTGGAGAACGCCGCCTCGATCGCCTCCCTGCTTCTCACCACCGAGACCCTCGTGGTGGAGAAGAAGGAGGAGGAGGCCGACAACGGTCACGGCCACGGCCACGGCCACTCGCACTGAGGCTCCGACGCCTGACCGGAGGCCCGGTCCGCTCCCCCCGGGGGG
>NZ_JBHUAL010000028.1:0-57194 GCF_042789775.1 Kitasatospora sp. NPDC056800
GGGGCGGGTCTAGCGCGGTGCGGCGGGCTGGGTGGCGCCGGCCACGCCGTAGACGGTGACGGCGGGCTTGGGGACCGAGGCGGGCGCGGCGGTCGCGGCACCGGCGGTGGCGACCGCGACGCCGGTGAGCACGCAGGCGGCCACCGCGGCGGCCCCGGCCGCGGCGGCGAGCCGGCTGCGGACGCTCGTGGTCGAGGGACGGTCCAGCGGGCGGTAGTACGTCCTGTTCATGGCACACCAGTCCAATCGGGAAGGTCCACGGGGCGCCGCACGAGGGCCGTGGGGCGCCAGAGGTTCGCTGAGCTGGAGCGACCCTAGCCGGGGCCGGAACGGCTGGGCACGTAGCACCATGCCCATGCCACGAACTTGGCCGAAATCCGCGTGACGCCCGATCAGTCGCTGAACCCATCGGCGGCCGCGGCCGTTGCGGTGGCGGCGACGATGAACCACCCCTCACCCCCACACCCTCCGGGGGCCTCCACCGGAGCCCGCTCGGCGCGCCATCTCCCGTGTCCCACCAGGGAGTTGCTCACCTGGCCCACCCCCACCAAAGCCACACCTTCCCGACCTCGACAGAGGTCGATCAAAAGTGTTCTGATGATCACATTCATCGATCATCTTCTGAACAGCTCCTGATTGAAGATCAGAGAAATGGGGTCCCGTGCGGACTGCTCGCGGCTCGGCCATCCTGCTGGCGATGGGGGTCCTCGGGGCCTCCGCCCTGGCGACGGGATGCGACGGCACACCGAGCAGACCCACCGCCACCACCGGCACCACCCCGCCCAGCCCCGCCCCGAGCACCACCACCGAGGCCCCCGCCCCGCCACCGCCCGCTCCCACCCCCACCTGGGACGGCCAGGTCAAGGTGCTCGGCGACGGCTCCACCTCCGACACCGGCCCGCAGCCCAAGCAGCCCGTGCCGGAGAAGCTCAAGCCCGGGGAGAAGCCGCCGCAGTTCGTCGTCTTCTCCTGGGACGGGGCCCTGGAGGGCGACGACCGCCAGTTCTCCCGCTTCCGCAAGCTCGGCGCCGAGAACAACGCCCAGATGACCTTCTTCCTGAGCGGCCTCTACACCCTCCCCAAGTCCAAGAGCACGCTCTACAAGCCGCCGCAGCACAAGCCCGGCGACGCCTCCATCGACTACGCCACCGACCCCCACATCAAGGACACCCTGGAACAGCTGCGCCTCGCCTGGCTCGACGGCAACGAGATCGGCACCCACTTCAACGGGCACTTCTGCAACGCCAAGGGCGGCGGCGAGTGGAGCACCGAGGAGTGGAAGAGCGAACTCGACCAGGCCGTCTCCTTCGTCACCAACTGGAAGACCAACACCGGCTTCAAGGACCTCCCGCCGCTCCCCTTCGACTACACCAAGGAACTGGTCGGCGGCCGCGCCCCCTGCCTGGAGGGCCAGAAGAACCTGCTGCCGGCCGAGAAGGCGACGGGCTTCCGCTACGACGCCAGCTCCCCGGGCGAGTTCCAGGTCTGGCCGACGAAGAAGGAGGGCATCTGGAACTTCCCGCTGCAGCTGCTCCCCACCCCCGGCAAGTCCACCCAGAGCCTCTCGATGGACTTCAACTTCCTGGCGAACCAGTCCGGGAACACCACCAACGGCGACCCCAAGAAGTACGACACCTGGGAGAAGGAGACCCGCGAGAGCTACCTCGCCGGCTTCGAACGCGTCTACAACGGCAGCCGCGCCCCGCTGTTCATCGGGAACCACTTCGAGTCCTGGAACGGCGGCATCTACATGCAGGCCGTCGAGGACGTGATGAAGGGCGTCTGCAAGCGCGACGGCGTCCGCTGCGTCTCCTTCCGCCAGGTCGCCGACTGGCTCGACGCCCAGGACCCGAAGGTCCTCGACCAGCTCCGCCAACTCGACCCCGCCCAACCGGCCGACTGGTCCCGCCTGGCCAAGTAGCCCGGCGGACCGCCACCGGAGACCCGGAGCCCGTGCGCCGGCGCCGGGTCTCCAAGCGGACCGCCGCAGCCGGGGCGCGGTCAGCCGCTCGCGGTGAACAGGCCGTTGAGCTCCGGGTAGTCGATGGTCCGCCGGAGGGAGTCGTAGCCGCCGGCGCGGTGCAGGTCGAGTGCCGCCTGCCGTGCGGCGGCGTAGGCGGCCTGGGCCACCCCCGAGCCGAGGCTGACCCGGGCCACGCCCAGGGCCCCCAGTTCGTCCACCGGCGCGGTGCCCGGCCCCGCCATGATGTTGAGGGGCACCGTCAGACCCGCGGCCAGGTCCCTGATGACGCCGGGGTCCGCGACACCGGGGACGAAGATCCCGTCCGCACCGGCGTCCACGTAGCGGCGCGCCCGTCCCAACGTCTCCCGCAGCCGGGTGGCGGGGTCGCCCAGCCCGAGCAGGTAGGTGTCGACACGGGCGTTGACGAACAGGTCGACGCCCGCCCGCCGCGCCGCACCGCGCGCGGCCGCGATCCGGTCGGCGAGCGCGCCCGGCGGGCGGGTGCCGTCCTCGATGTTGACGCCCACCACGCCGGCCTCCAGCACCCGCGTGACGGTCTCCGCGACCTCGGCGGGGCTCTGTCCGTAGCCGCCCTCGATGTCGGCGGTCACCGGGACGGCGACCGCCGCCGCGATGCGGGCGATGGCGTCCAGCACCGGGCCCCGGGGGACGCGGTCCCCGTCCGGGGCACCGAGCGACCAGGCCACCCCGGCGCTGGTGGTGGCGATCGCGGTCGCCCCCGCGGCCTCGATGACGCGGGCACTGGCGACGTCCCAGGCGTTCGCGAGCGCGAGCGGACGAGCGGGCGTGTGGAGGGAACGGAAGAGCGCGGACTTGCTGGCGTTGATCATGCCCCCAAGGCAACCAGCGGCTGCCACCGTTGTCCGGCGGAAAACCGACACCAACGACCGTAGGCCCAGGCCGCCTGAGCGCCGGGCGGGGCGGTCACGGGGCGTCGCCGGCAGCGGGCCAGGGCTAAGGGCGCTACGGCCAGGGGTAGCCCACCTGTTCGGGTTCGTAGCCTCCGCAGAGCTCGGCGGTGGCACGGGGGTCGCCCGCGGTCAGCCGCGCTTCGAGGCGCTCGGCCTGGTCCGACGGGTCCTCCGCGGAGATCGGGAGGATCATCGAGAACTGGGCCCAGGGCAGATCCGTCTCCTCCCGGCCGGGGGGATGCCGCAGGATGACGTCGATCCGGTCGGGTTCCAGGCGGGAGGCCCAGACGGCCTCCAGCTCGCACTCCCACCTGGCGAGCCAGTCCTCGCGTCCCCTCAGCCCTTCCTCCAGCAGCGTCGCGACCACTGCCCCCGGCCACTCCCAGCCGCGGTCCGCTTCGGCTCGCAGCACCTCGGCCTCGTACTGGTCCGCGGCGAACCGGAACTCCGGCAGGTCGAAGCCCCGTTCGGCCGGGTCGCGCCAGCCCGCCCAGACGACGTGCTCCCCGTCCCGAGCGACCGTCACGTACAGGGTGCTGCAGCACTGTTCCAGGCCGCACCCGGACACACCGAGCCGGACCTCCCGGGGCACGGCCGTGGCGTGCAAGCGCCCGCCCCGGCCCAGGAGGTACCGGGGACCTGATCCGATGAACCGGGGGCCGCCCGACTCCCTGTTGCGGAGGGTCAGTTCGGCCAGGAGGTCCCGGCCGCTGACGACCGGGCGGACCTCCAGGTAGCCCTCGCCGGGCGGCGGGCAGAGGATGTTCAGGTCGAGGATGTCCGGTTCCGTAGCCACCGGCCCATGATCCCGGAGCCTTCCACCGCTGTCATGCGGATTTCGCCCGGCCCGCGCCCAGGGCGGCGGTTCGGACCGCCCCTGGCCCTCTCCGCCCCCGGGGAGGGAGCCTCCGCGCTGCCGTTCGGTGCGTGGGTGGGGCGCGAACTGTCGTGCTAGCTTCACCGGATGGGGCGACGTGGGGTGGCGGGGCGGGCGGCGATCGAGGGGGTGCGGGAGCTTGCCGGGGCGGGCTTGACGGCGCCCGAGGTCTTCCGGCGGGCGGATGAACTGCTGCGGCCGGTACTGGAGTTCGACGCCGTGTGCTGGCACACCGCGGATCCGGCGACCGGGTTGGTGAACTCGGTGCAGAGCGAGGACCTCACCCTGGACGCGTTCGAGCACGCCGTGCGGCTGGAGGTGTGGGCGGACGACGTGGCGACCTTTCCCGAGATCCGGCGCAGCGGGGTGCAGGCCGAGACGCTGAGCCGGGCGACCCGGGGGTCGCTGCGGGAGAGTGTGCGGTTCCGGGAGCAGGTCAGGCCGGCCGGGTTCGGGGACGAGTTGCGGGCGGTGTTCGACGCGGCCGGCGGCATGTGGGGGTGCGCGGCGTTCCTGCGGGCTCCGGACCGCGGTCCGTACCTGGAGGGCCAGCGGCAGCTCGCCGACGCCGCCGCCCGGCACCTGGGCAACGCGCTGAGGGCCTGTCACGTACCGGCCGGCCCGCCCGAGGAGGCGGATGCCGGGCCGGCGGTGCTGGTGCTGGACCGGCGCAACCGGCTGCAGGCGCTGTCCGGACCGGCCGAGGAGTTGCTCGCCCGGCTGGCCGACCCCACCCCGACCTCGTTGACCGTCCCGACCGGCGTGGCGATGGCCGCCGAGCAGGCCCGCCGGGCGGCGCACGGGCTGCCCGTGCCGCAGGCCCCGGTGCGGGTGTGGAGCCGGGACGACCGCTGGTACCTGCTGCACGGTTCCGCCCTGCGCGACGGCGGGGCGGCGGGCGCGGTGACGGTGGTGGCCTCGCCCGCCTCGCCGGCCGAGGTGATGCCGCTGTACCTGGCCGCGTACGGGCTGACCGCCCGCGAGCGGGAGGTGGCGCTGCTGCTGGTGCGCGGCGGCGACACCCGGGACGTGTCCCGGGCCCTCGCGATGACGCCGTACACGGTGCAGGACCACCTGAAGTCGGTGTTCACCAAGACCGGGGTGGGCAGCCGCCAGGAGCTGATCGCGCGGATCATGCTCGGCGAGGGGCGCTGCTGACCCGCGCCGTGCGGGCGGCCCGAAGGCGCCCTCCCGATCGCCGCGCGGCGGTCGGGAGGGCGCCGATTTCGGACGGGCGGACGGGGTGTCAGCCCCAGTTGCCCACCAGCGGGATGTCGCCCGGGTTGCCGAACTTCCTGCTGTAGACCACCAGGTCGGAGTTCTCGGCGGCCCCGTAGAAGGTCTGGTCGCCGGGCCGGTACACGCCGATGGTCTCCTTGCCGCTGCCGTCCCAGTCGCCCTTGACCGGGCGGTCGCCGGGGTTGCCGAACCTGACGCCCGGGCGCGGGTGTTCCGTCTCGTTGGAGTCGTTCAGGTAGAAGGTCTGGGTCTGCGGGTCGTAGACGGCGACGGTGGTGGTGCCGTTGCCGTCCCAGTCGCCGACCAGCGGCTTCCAGCCCTCGTTGCCCAGCTTGATCCGGTACCTGACGGTGGCGTTGTCGTCGGACAGGTAGAAGTACTGGTCGCTGGGCCGGTAGACGCCGACCGTGCTCCGCCCCTGCCCGCTCCAGTCGCCGACCAGCGGGACGTCACCGGGGGCCCCGAACGGGAAGGTGGCGGCCACGGTGGCGTTGTCGTAGGACAGTTGGAAGGTCGCGGTGTCGCGGTGGTAGACGCCGACGGTGTCGGTGCCCGGCCCGTTCCAGTGGCCCGTCAGCGGGACGACGTCGCCGCCACCGCCGCCGAACACGGCCTGGCCGGTGTACCAGCCGTTGTGGGCGGCCTGGCCGAAGCTGCCGTCCGAGGGCCGGTACACGCCCACCGAGGCGGGCGCCGGCGTGGGCGTGGCGTCGACCACGGCCTTGCCGATCCTCTTCTGCGCCGCGACGGTCAGCGGCACCTTGTTCGGCTGGTCCGGGCCGAGCCAGCGGAAGTTCTGCAGGTAGACGACCCGGGGGTCCTGCGCGGCGATCGCGCGGTACTCGGCGTTGTACGCCGCGATGTCGGCATCGGTCTTGCCGGAGTAGCAGCCGTCGGCGACCCGGTACTCGTTGGTGGACTCCGGGAAGAGCATCAGGTGCTGGTCCGGCGAGGAGAGGAAGGTCTTCAGGTTCGCCAGCAGCCGCTGGATCTCGCCGCGGCCCTCGCAGTAGTAGTCGAAGCCGACGATGTCGACCGTGGACGGGATCGGCGCGGTCTGCTCGGCGTTCCAGCGGTCGAGGCTCATGATCAGCGTCTTGTCCGGGAACGCGGCCCTGATCTGCTCCGCCTGCGTCTGGACCTGCGCGGGGCTCAGGCCGTGCGAGTAGGGCTCGTCGCTCACGTCGACGGCGCCGATCTTGTCGATGTTCGGCCCGATGCGCCGCACCAGGTCCAGGAGGTTCCGCGCGGCGTTCGGGTTCGGGTCGACGGCCCAGGAACCCGGCGCACGCGGGACCACCGTCTCCTGGTTGAGGTCGATCACGCAGGCGGCCGGCCGGCACTGGTCCAGGAACTCCAGGCGGGGGTCCTGGTCGCGCAGGTAGTTGTTGAAGTTGGTCCACTGCGCCACCTCCGGCGCGTGGTTGGCGCTGAAGTTCGGCTCGTTCGGGTCCCGGATGTCGAAGAACCCGTAGTAGCCGAGCCCGCCCAGCATGGAGACCCGCAGGTCGTCCGCCGTGGTGACCTGGCCGGCCGCCGAGTGGTGGGCGCCGAGCGAGACGTAGCCGTCGCGGGGCAGCTTGGCGGCGGTGCGGCCGGAGAACACCGTCGTGCCGTTGACCCTGACGGTCGCCTGCTGCCGGTCGCCGGTCGCCAGCGCGGCCGACACCTCGTAGGAGCCGGCCGGCGGGACGGCGGGCAGCGCGGTCGGGGTGCCGCCCTGGAAGAGCGTCAGCCCGCCGTCGGCCTGGACGCGCAGGCCGAGCGCGATGTCCTCGGCGTCGACGGCGCCCGTGCCGCCCGAGGCGTTGCCGACGGCGAGGGAGGCCCAGTCCTGGCCGGAGGTGCTGCCGACCACGGGAGTCAGGACGGCGTGCACCGTGTAGGCGCCGCTCTGGACGTCCGAGGTGGCCGGCTTGTTGAGGCGGACCGCCGAGGTGCCCTGGGGGAAGGAGAGCACGTTCGGGTGGGCCGGGCTGTTGACCTGCACCGAGCCCGCCGGCGGGTCGAGGGCCAGGCCCTTGACACCCGACACGGCGGTGTAGTTGGCGGAGATCAGGCTCGGCTGGCGGGCGGCCAGGTCCTGGTTGAGGCCGTGGTCGGCGGTGGCGTTGGGCGCGCCGTCGAAGGTGTCGACGAACGGCTTGGCGCTGCGGGTGGCGCTGGTGTCGATCCGGCTGACGTTCAGGCCGTGGCCGGCGCCGTCACCGAAGGTGGTGACGCGGTTCGGGTCGGAGAGGTACGCGCCGAGGTAGAGGAACTCGCTGCCCGGCCAGCGGGTCACCCCGGCCGGCGCGGAGACGGTGAACGGGGTGCCGTTCACCGTCAGGGTGACGGCGCGGTCGGCGCCGGTGGAGACGGTGAGCGAGACGGCGTACTGCGCCGTGGGCGCCACCGTGCCGGTCCAGAAGGGGTTCTCGCCGCCGCCACCGTGGAAGAGGGCGAGCTTGCCGCCCGAGGTGACGGTCAGGCCGAGGTCGACGTCGCCGCCGGTGACGTAGCCGTTGCCGCGGTGGCTGCGGCTCAGCACGATCGATCCCCAGTCGGCGCCGCCGGTGTCGCCGACGACCGGGTCGACCACCGTCGAGACGGTGTAGTGGCCGGTGCCGTCCGCGACGGCGGGCGCGCCGAGCATGATCGCGGAGACGCCCTTGGCGAACAGCAGCTTGTCGGGGTGGTCCGGATGACTGGTCTGGACGAACCACTGGTCGGGCGCGGTCGAGGTGTCCCAGCGGCCGGAGACCCGGGTGTAGGAGATCCCGTGCTGCCCGGGCGGGGGCGACTGCCGGGCGTCGAGGCCGACGTTCAGCCCGTACAGCGGGTCGGTGTCCTGGGCCGGGTCCAGCCGGAAGGTGTCCGCGAAGGCGCGCGTGGTGGTGAGGTCCACCGGGGCCGGGCCGGACCCGTCACCGGCCGGTGCGCCGGGTGCTGAGCCGGCGGGTGCTGAGCCGGCGGGTGCTGAGCCGGCGGGCGTTGAGCCGGCGGGCGTTGAGCCGGCGGGCGTTGAGCCGGCGGGTGCGGCGGCCGCCGTGGTGGGTGCGAGGCCCGCGGGCAGCAGTGCCAGCGCGAGCGCCGAGGCGCCGGCGAGCAGCCCGCGGCCCAGGCGTTGAGTGAGTATCACCGAGTGTTCGTCTCCCGGTCGTCGAATCGGCGACGCGGGTGTGCGCCCCCGAGGGGAGAGCGGACACAGCGGTGTCGTACCCCAGCTCAGCGACCTTCCCCCCGGGCGGGATCATAGAGGGTGGGTACGAACGGCCGCGCCGGGTGTTCCGGCGCGGCCGTGGGCGGGTCGACTCGTTCACACCCCGTGGGGCGTCGACAGCTCGTAACTCATGACACCTCGTGGGGCGTTGGCACCTGGTGGCTCGTCACACCTCGAAGGGCGTGATCGTCTGCTCGGCGCGCCCGTCGAAGACCTGCGCGGTCACCGGGTCGCCACTGCCCCCGGACGTGCTGGAAGTCATGGCCCAGCCGGCGGAGTTCACCACGGCCTCGTTCATCACGTCGTACGTCCACTGCTGGGCGGCCGAGCCGTCACACGCGGCGGGTGTGATCTGACCGCCGACGGAGGACGGCGCGGCCAGGCACTCGTTGCCCTCGGCGCTGCGCATGCTGCCGTCGCGGGCGAAGACGAACAGCTGGTTGCCGTTGGGTGATTCGGCGCAGCCGTAGGTGATCACGCCGGTGGCACCGCCGCGGTCCAGACAGGCGCCGTTGGTGAAGCGCAGGGGCCAGCGGGCGGACTGGCCGAGACCGGTCTCGGTGATCAGCGTCCCGTCGTCCTGCTTCTGCTGCCGGACCATGTCCTGACAGGTGCCGCTGGTCGACGTTCCCGTGTTCGCGGCGGTGAGGGTGCCGCCGTTGCCGGTCATCTTGCCCCACCGGTTCTCGGCGTACGCGTTGTCGTCGCACACGTACCGGGAGTCGTTCCAGTCGAAGTACTCCACCCAGCTGCTCCAACTGTGCTGGATCTTCGAGGAGTTCGGCAGCAGGGCCTCACCCAGGACGAAGCTGGTGCCGGCGGTCTCGTCGCTCACGGTGACCTTCGACCAGTGGGTCACGGGGTCGATCTCCACGTGGAAGGCGTAGGTGTCCCCGGTGACGGGACGGCCGTGGTTGACGGTGGTGTTGGAGCACTGCAGGTGCTGGCCCTCACCCTCGTTGTTCCAGCAGTGCGAGCCCTCGGTCCCGTCCTTGAACTGGAGGTCCTTGTCGGCCCAGGTCGACCAGAGGAACTGTCCGCTGTTCTGCTTGCCGAGCTGGAAGCCGGTGTAGGAGAGGTTCCCGTCGAAGTTGAACTGGTGCGCCCAGTACACGTCGCCGTCTCCCGGGCTGGTGACCACGGTGTTGCGGAAGTCGACGTCCGTCACGGTGTCGGTGGTGTTGAAGGTCCAGTCCGAATAGGCGCCGGGCGTCTGACCGGTGGCCGCGATACCGGCGGCCGCCGGCAGGGCGGACGGCGTCGGAACGGCCTCGGCCGTCACGGCTCCGGTCCAGATCCCGGAGAGGGAGAGGAGGGCGGCGACGGTCGCCGGCCAGGCGGACGGGCGGGTTCGAGGACGGGCTGGGAATGACACGTGGGGCTCCTTGGGAGAATCGGGAGAAATCGGGCGGTCGAGCATCCACAAGATTTCTCCGGCCGGAGGCACGCGGCAATCGGAAGCGCTACGGAGCGTGACGGATTTCCTGCCGGATCCGCCCGAACGCCCTGGTCAGCGGGACGGTCCTGCGGGAGGTCCGGGCAGGGGCGGGCGGCGCGTGGGACGACCAACCGGACGCATCCGGCGACCGCCGTCCGGAGCATGGCCGGGCCGCGCCATGACGGTCAGTTGGGATCGTTTTCGGTCAGGTCAGTCGATGTATCGATCTGGATCTATCAGCGACCTGATCACCGCCGCTAAGGTGCGGCGCGTCCCCGCTGTTACACCCTCCCCGCGCCGCACCGACGGCGGGGAGACGACCGATCGGAACGGTGTCGCCGTGACCACGATCCTCCGCAAGCTGATGACCCGTACGGGGAGGGCGGCCGCCACGGTCGCCGTGCTCGCGGCCGCCCTCACCGGCACGACGGCGGCCGGCACGGCCTCCGCGGCCTCCTCAGCCCCGGCGGCCGCCGCGGCCGGCGGCTGGAGCTGCTCCGGGGCGCCCGTCCCGGCCGGCTACGTCATCACCATGTACAACGCCGGCGGCTGCAACAACCACGGCTCGTGGTACCAGCGGCCCGCGCAGGACCGCCTCTGGACCTGCTCCGGCTCGCCGATCGTCTCCGGCTACGTGCTGACCAACTACGACTCCCGGGGGTGCAGCGGCGTCGGCGCCTGGTACCACGAGCTGGTCCGCAACGGCGTCTGGACCTGCCCGTACTCGCCGATCCCGGCCGGGTACCGCAGCACCACCTACGACGCGCGCGGCTGCAGCGGCCTCGGCGCCTGGCTCACCGTGAAGATCTGAGCACCGGGAACCGCAGGACGGGACGGCGGTGGGCGACGGCGCGCGCCGAGCACGGGGGGCGAACCCGCGCGCCCGCCCGGCCGCCGTCCCCTCAGAACCGCAGGTCCATCCGCTGCTCGACCGCGTCGACGCCGAACTTGCGGGCCGGGCGGGAGACGGTGAGCTCGAACCTGGCCGTCGCGTAGAGGTGGTGGGCGGCGCCGAGCCCCTCGACCGTCCAGAGCAGCACGCCCTCGTACGCACGGGCCCGGGCCTCGTCCAGGGCCGTCTCCAGCATCCGGCGGCCCAGCCCCCGGCCCCGGGCGTCCGGGATCGGCTCCAGCCCGCGCGTGCTGCTGTACCTGTTCGGGTCGAAGGAGCAGCTGGTCCGGGAGGTCCTGGCGGTCGGACGGGCCGAGCAACTGGCGCTGCTGGAACGGTCCGAGGCCGAGGGCGGCAGCGCCCGCGAGACCCTCGACCTACTCTGGGAGTGGCTGACGCAGCCCGAACACCGAGGGGCGCTGCGGCTGTTCTTCGAGGGGTACGTCCGCGCCTTCGGCCGGCGCGAGCCGTGGCCGGACTTCGGCACCGCCTCGCTGGAGGAGTGGCTGCCACCGCTGGAACGCGTCCTCGACGGCACCCGGGCGAACCCCACCGTGGTGCTCGCCGTCCTCCGCGGCCTGCTGCTGGACCTGCTCGCCGGGGTCGACGACGAGTCCGACAGCTCCGACGGGTCCCACGCCCGGCGCGTCCACGCCGCCTGGCACGCCTTCCTCGACGCCACCCTCGCCTGAGCCCCGGCCCGGGCGACGGATCCCGTCGGCCGACAGATGTCGCGCACCGACGGATGCCGCGGTCCCGCCGGCCGCACCTCCGGCCGGGTCCGTCCCCTGCGCGGACCCGACCGGCAGCCCATGCGGCGCCTACGGGACTGACGCGTACGCCTGTCCCGTGCCGTGGGGATCGAGCCTAGGCAGGGGCGCTTACCGATCGCTTACCAATCACTGACGGCTGCGGCCCTCGACCGGTACGGCCGCGGCAACGACCCCGGCCCGGCCGCTACCGGACGTCGCTCAGCTCCCGCGCCTCCGTGAGCACCCGCGCGGCCGACTCCGGCAGCCCGGCCGCCTCGTAGGCCCGGCCGAGCGCCCGGAGCGCCTCCGCGAGGAAGGAGCGCCAGCCGCGGGCGCGCCACACCAGCACGGACTCCTCCAGGTGGGCGACGGCCGAGGCGTGGTCCCCCGCCGCCAGGTCCAGCTCCCCGAGGATGCCGAGGGCCTGGGCGAGGTGGTGCCCCAGGTCGAAGCGGCGGGCGATGGCCAGCGCGGCCTCGGCCGTCTCCCGGGCGCGGCCGTCGCCGGTGGCCGCGTACAGCGTGGCCAGGTACAGCAGCGAGAACGCCTCCACGTAGCGGTCCTTGAGCGAGCGGGCCATGGCGAGCGAGCGCAGGAGCAGCTCGCCGCCCCGCTCCACCTGGCCGGCCCGGCCGTGGGCGGCTCCCAGGAACTGGATCGCGGTCGCCTCGAAGCGGGTGTTGCCGATCAGCCGCGCCAGCCGCAGCGTCTCGGTGAGGTGCTCGATCGTGCGGTCGAGGTCCGTCTCCCCGTGGGCGATGGCGATGATCTGGTGCGCCCGGGCCTCGCCGCCCGGGTGGTCGTGGGCGGTGGCGAGGTCCAGGGCACGGTGGCCGGCGTCCAGGGCCTCCTGCGCGCGGCCCTGGGCGACCAGGCTCCAGGCCGTCAGGACGAGGGCGTCGGCGGCCCCGCGCTCCTCCCCGACCTCCTCGAACAGGCGCCGCAGGTGCCGCGCCCGCTCCTCCAGGGCGACCATCGTCTGGGCGCCGTCCGCCAGGTCGACGGCCGTGCCGGAGCCGTCGGCCGGGGTGGTCCAGGTCGTCACCTCGATCAGGCCGCGGGTGAGCACGGCGGTGCCCAGGCCGTCACCGGCCGACCGGCAGGCCTGGAGGACGGCCAGGTGGGTGGTGCGCCACTCATCGTACAGGCCGCGCACGTCGCAGTACTTCTCCTGGCAGGCGGCGAGGTCCCAGGCCACCGGCACCATGCGCAGCGCGGCGGCCTGCCGGGCGCTCGCGTCCAGGGCCGGCTGCTCGGCGTCGAACCAGGCCATCGGGTCGTCCAGCAGCGCCGCCGCGACGCCGGACGGCATCGGGTGGCGCGGCGCGGTGCCGTGGATCGGCGCGAAGCACGGCCCGGGCACCTGGTCGGCCGCCTGCTCGGCCAGCCAGAGCCAGGCGCCGAAGGCCCGTCCGAGCGCGGCGGTGCGGGCGGCCGGCTCGTCCGCGGCCTCGGCGTGCTCGCGCGCGTACAGCCGGACGAGGTCGTGGAAGCGGTAGCGCAGGTGCGGCTCCGTGCCGGTCTCCTGGAGGAGCTGGGCGTCGATCAGCTCCTCCAGCTGGCGCTCGGCCCGCTCCGGCGGGATGTCGGCCACCGCCGCCGCGACCCACGGCGCGAAGTCGGGCGCGTCGAGCAGTCCGAGCAGCCGGAACGTACGGCGGGTCGGCTCCGGCAGCCGGGCGTAGCCGACGGCGAAGCCGGCCCGTACGGCCAGGTTCCCCGCGGCCAGTTCGTCGAGCCGGCGCCGTTCGTCGCGCAGCAGGTGCGCGAGCCGGGCCAGGGTCCAGCGCGGGCGGGCGGCCAGGCGGGCCCCGGCGATGCGGACGGCCAGCGGCATGCCGCCGCACAGCTCGACGATCTGGGCGGCGGCCACCGGCTCGGCGGCGACCCGGCGGTCCCCGAGGATCCGGCGCAGCAGCGTCCGGGCGTGGGGCGCGTCGAGTTCGTGCAGGTCGACGAGCAGGGAGCCGGGCAGCGCCGTGAGCGCGGCGCGGCTGGTGACCAGGACGGCCGGGCGGTCCGGCCCGTGCCCGGCCGGGTCCGCCGGCGTGCCCGGGAGCAGCGGGCCGATCTGCTGCTCCCCGGCGGCGTTGTCGAGCAGGACGAGCGTGCGGCGGCCGGCCAGCAGCGTGCGGTACAGCGCGGAACGCTCCTCCAGGGAGGCCGGGATCTCCCGGGGGTCCGCGCCCAGGGCGCGCAGGAAGGCGGCGAGGACGCCGGCCGGGTCGGCGGGCGTCTCGTCGGCCCCGCGCAGGTCCGCGTACAGCCGGCCGTCCGGGTAGTCGACGGCGGCGCGGTGGGCGCTGTGGACGGCCAGCGCCGTCTTGCCGATGCCGCCCATCCCGGCGATCACCGGCACCCGACCGGCCGCCAGGGCGTCCAGGACGAGCCGCACCTGCTCGTCACGACCGGTGAAGTCCGGGATGTCACGCGGGAGTTGGGAGGGCACCCGGGACCGCCCCGGAACGGCTCGGGCGTCCTCCCGGTCGTGCGCCAGCAGCGCCAGGAAGACGCTCTGCACCTGCTCGCCCGGCTCGATCCCCAGCTCCTCGGACAGCCGTCGGCGCAGCGCCTGGAAGCGGCGCAACGCCTCCGCCGCCCGCCCGTCCGCCGCCAGCAGCTCCAACAGGGCGGCCTGCACCGGCTCGTCGTACGGGTACTCCTCGGCGAGCGCCGTCAGCGCGGGAACGGCCGTCCGGGCCGCCCCGTCGGCCTGCGCGGCCCGGGCCAGGGCCAGGACCGTGGCACGCACCTCGTCCTCCACGGCGGCCACCAGCGGGTCCTCCCGGTTCACCCGCTCCAGCCCGGCCAGCACCGGCCCGCGCCGCAGCCCGATCGCCCCGGCCACGTCCCCGTCGGCGGCGAGCCTGCGGAACCGCCCGAGGTCCACCGCCCCCGGCCCGGTCACCAGCCGGTACCCCTGCGCGTCCGACTCCAGCACCACCGACTCGTCCCCGAACCCGCCGAGCCAGCCGCGCAGCCGCGACATCCCGGTGTGCACCGCACCCCGG
Source organism: Kitasatospora sp. NPDC056800 (assembly GCF_042789775.1). Lineage (NCBI taxonomy): Bacteria > Bacillati > Actinomycetota > Actinomycetes > Kitasatosporales > Streptomycetaceae > Kitasatospora > Kitasatospora sp. NPDC056800. The sequence goes on from NZ_JBHUAL010000028.1 coordinate 14,307, forward strand.
CCCACCCGGTCCGCCTGCCCCGCCCACACCAGCTCCAGCAGCCGCCCCACCGACAGCCGCTCCCCCTCCGCCAGCAACAGGACCCCCAACAGCCCCCGCAACACGCCGGCCCGCGGCAACACCTGCGGCACGGAGTCCACGGCGACCGCCAGAGGCCCCAACAGCCCGAACGTCATCTTCATCCGCTGCATCCGCTTCAGTCCCTCAGAGCCCACGACCGCCCTCGGCCCGCCCACGACCCTAGTACGGACACGGCCCGACCGGCATTCACCAGCCCTCCCCGGACCGGGGCGCCCTACCGCTCACGCGAACGACGAAACGGCAAGGCGTGGGCTGCCGGGCCCGTGAGGGTCTCGGGCCCGGCAGCCGACCGGTCTACTGTGCCGCCGTCTTCATGTAGGTGCTCCAGATGCGGGTCGGGAGGGCGGCGTCGGAGGTGTCCGGGGTGGCGCCGCCGAGGCCTTCGAGGGAGAGCAGCTTCATGTCCTTCAGGTCCGCGCGGAAGATGGTGACCGCCGTCGACAGCTGCCCGTTGTAGCCGACGAACCACCCTGCCGTACGGTCCGCGGTGGTGCCGGGTTTGGCGGCCAGGCCGGGGCCGGCCTCCGCTGCCGGCTTGGCGGCTCCGTCGCGGACGGAGCCCTTGAGTGCCGCGTCCACCTCGGCCGCGACCGACGGGGTCAGTGCCTGGGTGGCGGCCGGCAGGCGCAGGGGGAGCTGGGCGCCGTTGCGGGAGATCCTGAGGACGGAGTACGGGTCGGTGTGGCTGCCGCCGGCCGCGAAGGCGGCGTACGCGTCGGCGGTGCGGACGGCGCTGGGGGTGGAGTTGCCGACGCCGAGGGCGGGGACGAGTTCGCCCAGGCTGTTGGGGAGCAGGCCGAGGTCGGTGGCGGTCTTCTGCACCCGGTCCAGGCCGACGTCCATGCCGAGCTGCATCAGCGGCCCGTTGACGGACTGTTCGACCGCGTTCCGCAGGGTGACCGTGCCCCAGTTCCGCCTGCCGTCGTTGGCGGTCTTGACGATCTTCCCGTCCCGTCCCCAGTACGGCCCTTCCGGGGTCATCACGTTCACCCCGTCGTCGCCGTTGTAGGGGGTGGCGGGCGTCACCGGGGTGCGGTCGCCGCCCCGTTGGCGCTGCACTCCCTGGCCGAGCCCGGCGGCGTACACCACCGGTGTGAAGGCCGAACCGATCGGCACCGTGGTGGTGTTGGCGTTGTTGAAGCCCTGCTTGAGGTAGTCGGTGCCGCCGTAGAGCGCGACGATCCGGCCGTCCGGGGCCACCGAGGCGGCGCCGACCTTCAGGAGCTTGTCGGCCTCCCGGTTGTCCGGGTCGATCCCCGCGGTGCCCTCCCGTACGGCGGCGGCCAGGGCGTCGACCCTCGGCTTCTCGAAGGTGGTGCGGATCTGGTGGCCGCCGAGGTCGAACTGGGCCGGGGTGATGTCGCTGTGGCTCTCCACGTAGGCGCGGGCCATGTCCACCAGGTACCCGGTCTGGCCGCTCAGCCCCGCCGACTTCGGCTGCGGCCTGGGCTCGGGGAACACGGTGTACTTGGCGCGCTCGGCGGCGGACAGCTTGCCGACCTCCACCATCCGGTCCAGGATCCACGACCAGCGCTCCTCGGCCCGCTCCCGGTTCTCCGCGCTGACCGCCGGGTCGTACTGCCCGGCGCCCTTCAACAGCGCTGCCAGGAAGGCGCCTTCGCTCGGGTCGAGCTGGGAGACGTCCTTGCCGTAGTACGCCGCCGCGGCGCGCTCGATGCCGTAACTGCCGCGCCCGAACCAGCTGGTGTTGAGGTAGCCGGCCAGGATGTCCTGCTTGCTCATCCGGTCGTCCAGCTTGATCGCGATGACGATCTCGCTGAGTTTGCGGGACATGTCCTGGCGCTGGTTCAGGTAGATGTTCTTGACGTACTGCTGGGTGATGGTGGAGCCGCCCTGGGTCTCACCGCCGGTGACCATCTGGACGACGGCGCGCCCGATGCCGGTCACGGAGATGCCCGGGTCGTCGTAGAAGGTCTCGTTCTCGGCGGCCAGCACCGCCCACTGCACCGGCTCCGGCACCTGGCCGAGCGGCACCTCCTGCCGGTTGGTCGGACCGATCCGCGCCATCTCGCTGCCGTCCGCCCAGTAGTAGACGTTGTTCTGCTGGGTGGCGAAGGAGTTCAGGTCCTCCGGGACGGCGGTGTGCGCGTAGAACCAGAGCAGCCAGCCGCTCAGCCCGGCCGCGCCCGTCCCGGCCACCAGCAGCAGCTGCCGCCAGGACGGGAGCCAGCGGCGGACGCCGCGCCGTCCGCGGCGCGGGTAGTCGATCCGCAGGGACGGGCGCCGGCCCCGGAACGGACGCGACCCGCGTAACGGCCGGGGGCGCGGGCGCGGCAGGAAACGTCGGCGTCGGCGCCCGGGCGTCTCCTTCTCGGCGGTCTCGCCGGCGGTCTTCTCGGCGGTCTCCTCGGCCACGCCCTCGGCCGTCTCCCCGGCCCCGTCTTCGGCCACGTCTTCGGCCCCGCCGTCTTGCTGAGCACGCACAGTCCGGTCTCCGATTCGCTCGTGGGCTGACCCTCCGTACACATAGACGTGATGAGAACATCAGTACGTATGCCTGGCTTTGGTGTGATCATGGTCATACTGCGCTCGACGGGTGGGACGTGAGCGTCCGACGGGCGGGCCGCGGACCGTGGACGAACAGCCCGCGGACGGCCGCCCGCGCGGAACCCGGTCCGCGCCAGCCCCGGCGTGCCGCCAGAATGGCGCCATGAGGATGATCCAGACCGCGCTCGGCACGCTGCTGCTCCTGCTGATCATCGGCAGCATCCTGCGCACGCTGGTCGTTCCGCGCGGCCTCTACTCGGCGCTGGTGATGCGGCTCTGGCGGGTGCTGCGCACGCTGCTGCGGCTGTCCGCCGGGCCGAACCGCGGCTACCTCGCGCAGGACCGGGCGCTCACCTGGCTGGCGCCGCTGGTGCTCCTCGGCATGCTCGGCGTCTGGCTCAGCTGCATGCTGACCGCCTACACCCTGCTGCTGCACGGCACCTCCGAGCTGAGCTGGTCGGTCTCCGTGCGCGAGGCCGGGTCCAGCCTGTTCACCCTCGGCTTCGCGAGCGGCGAGCGGCTCCACCTCTCCGCGATCGACTTCCTGGCCGCCGCCAGCGGCCCGCTGGTCATCGCCCTCCAGATCGCCTACCTGCCGACCCTCTACGCCGCCTACCAGCGCCGCGAGACCGAGGTGACCCTGCTGCAGTCCCGGGCCGGCGAGCCCGCCTGGGGCCCCGAGCTGCTGGCCCGCCAGTCCCTGGTGGACACCGAGACCGCGCTCCCCCAGCTCTACCGGGACTGGGAGCGGCTGGCGGCCGACATCGGCGAGAGCCACTCCAACTACCCGGTGCTGCTCTCCTTCCGCTCCCCGCAGCCCCACCGCAGCTGGGTGGTCGGACTGATCGCCGTGATGGACGCCGCCGCCCTGCACCTGGCGCTCTGCCCGCGCTCGGCCCCACCCGAGGCCCGGCTGGTGATCCGGGCCGGCTTCACCGCGATGCGCGACATCGGCCGCTCGCTGCGGATCGACTTCGAAGCGGACCCGGACCCGGACATCCCGATCCGGCTGACCTACGCCGAGTACCTGGGCGCCGTCGCGATGATCACTGCGGCCGGGTTCCCGCGCGAGCGCCCGGTCGAGGACGCCTGGGCGCACTTCCACGGCTGGCGGGTCAACTACGAGGCGCTGGCGTACGAACTGGCCCGGCGCAGCGACGCCGTCCCGGCGCTGTGGACCGGCCCGCGCGACTTCCGCGCCCCCGTCATCCCGCCGAGCCGCCCCACCGACCGCCGCCCGTCCTCGACCCCGCCGCCGGGGGCGCCGCTGCCGCCGCTGCCGCCCGCCTGAGCGGGCGGACCGGGCGGACCGGGCGGACCGGGCGGACCGGGTACACTCGTCCGGAGTACGTGCCGTTCAGGAGCACGCAGGAGCAGAGGAAGAGGGAGGTGGGGTTGATGACCGCGCTCAAGGCCGCCATGCGCAGCGTCCGGGTCTCCCTCACGTCCCGGGCCGCGGCCTGACCTCCTCCTGTCCCGCCTCGCCGGGGGCGTGAGCCCGCGGGGCCCGCACGAACACTCCTCAGGAACGGATCTCCGTCCACCATGCGCAACTGGATCACGCGTGCCGAGACCGGCACCGACATCCCGACCATCCGCGACATCAACCTCGCCGCCTTCGGAACTCCCGCCGAGGCCGACCTCGTCGACGCGCTGCGCGCCGACGCCTCCTGGATCGAGGGCCTGTCCCTCGTCGCCACCACCGAGCACGGCACCGACGAGCAGGGCACTGGTGAGCACGGCACCGCCGTCGGCCACGCCCTGCTGACCCGCTGCCACATCGGCGACGTCCCGGCCCTGTGCCTGGCCCCGTGCGCCGTGCTCCCCGCGTACCAGCGCACCGGCGCCGGCTCCGCCGCCGTCCGCGCCGCACTGGACGCGGCACGGGACCTGGGCGAGCGCCACGTCGTCGTCCTGGGACACCCGGACTACTACCCGCGGTTCGGCTTCACCCGCGCCTCCGCCCACGGCATCGGCCTGAGCATCGAGGTCCCGGACGAGGCGCTGATGGCCCTCGCCCTGGACGCCGGCCACCCGCTGCCCGCGGGCACCGTCCGGTACGCCGCGCCGTTCGGCATCTGACGGACGACGCCGGGCGGAGCACCTGGGTGCCCCGCCCGGCGTCCTTCCCTACTGTCAGGGACTGTCAGGGCCCTGCCCGACAGCAGGCCTCAGACGGCCACCGTGGCGCCGGTCGCCAGCGAACGCTCGGCGCCGACCAGGATCTCCACCACCCGCAGGCCGAAGTCCGCCCCGCACGGGTGCGGCTCGCCGGAGGCCGCCGAGGCCCGCAGGGCGTCCAGCGCCCGGTGCAGCGCCGCGGCCGGTCCCTCGCCGCGCGGGGGCAGCTGCACCACGCCGTGCTCGCCGCGCAGCTCCATGCCCGTCCCGCCGGCCGCGAGCGGCGCGGTCAGGCTGAGCGCGAGCGTGCTGGAGGCGCCGCCGGCGTGCCGTACCACCAGGTGGACGGTGTCCAGCGGGCCGGCCGCCGCCGTCACGTGCGTCGCGTCGCCCAGGACCGGCAGCAGGACGGACAGCGCGTGCGGACCGACGTCCCACAGCGCCCCCTTCTCGACCCGCCACGGCGAGGCCGCGTACGGGCTGGTGCTGCCGGGCGCGAACACCGAGCCGAGCCAGTCCGAGCGGCCGGTGAACCAGCCGCCGAGCTCCGCCTGCCGCTCGATCCACGGGATCTGCTCGCCACCGAAGCGCACGGTGAAGAAGACCACCGAGGCGACCTTGTGCTCGCGCACCGCCTCGGCCACGGCCTCGGCGTCCGGCACCGTCAGCGCGACCGGCTTGTCCAGCAGCAGGTGGCAGCCCGCCTCGGCGGCCCGCACCGCGAGGCCCGCCTGCACGGTCGGGGGCAGCGCGATGGAGACCGCGTCCACCTCGGCCAGCAGCCGGTCCAGGTCCGCGTACCCGGGCACGCCGTGCGCGGCGCCCAGCGCCTCGGCCGCCTCCGGTCGGCGGCCCCAGACGCCGGTGAACTCCAGCCCGGGGTGCTCGGCCAGGACGGGCGCGTGCACCCGCTCCGCCCAGGGGCCGGTTCCCAGCAGTCCGATCCGCACGATGTCTCCGTTTCCTTCGTGTTCCGTCGTGTTCCGTCGCGACGCCGCCGCTTGGTCGCGGCGCGTGCTCGCGGCCCGTTCAGCCCCGGACGCGAGCCAGCGTGAAGCCGTCGTAGCCCTTGCTGCCGACCGTCTGCACCGAGGTCGCGGTGACCGTCGGCTCGGCCGCGATCAGCTCGTGCAGCGCCCGGGTGCCGACCACCGCCGGGTCGGTGCTGTCCGCGTCGGCGACCGCGCCGCCGCGCACCACGTTGTCGACGATGATCAGCGAGCCGGGCCTGGTCAGCTGGAGCGCCCGGCGGAAGTACTCCGGGTTGCTCGGCTTGTCGGCGTCGATGAAGACCAGGTCGAAGGGCTCCACGCCCTGCTCGACCAGCGCGGCCAGCGAGTCGGCGGCCCGGCCGACCCGTACCTCGGCGACCCCGGCCAGCCCGGCGGCCGCCAGGTTGCCCCGGGCGACCTCGGCGTGCCGGGGGTCCAGCTCCAGGGTGAGCAGGGTGCCGTCCGCGGGCAGCGCCCGGGCCAGCCAGATCGCGCTGTAGCCGCCGAGCGTGCCCACCTCCAGGATCCGCTTCGCGCCCTGGGTCAGTGCCAGCAGGTGGAGCAGCTTGCCCTGGTTGGGGGCGACCGCGATCTTCGGCAGTCCGGCCGCGTCGGCGGCGGCGGTGGCGCCCTCCAGCACCGGGTCGTGCCCGACCAGCTGCTCGGAGAAGTAGGCGTCCACGGCGTCCCAGGTCGGCTGCGAAGACATCGGGCCCTCCAGAGTGCAAGATCGGCAGCTACCCGGCCGATGCTACTCCGAGGGCCCGAGGGCACCACGACGGTGGTTGTGGACGGCCGGTCGCACGACCGGCCGTACGGGAGGTCAGTCGGCGACCGGCTCCTTGGCCGCGGCGGCGGCCTTGGCCGCCTCCTCCGCCTCGATCTTGGCGTGCGTCTTGGCGGCGCGGCGCTTCATGATCCAGGCCGAGAGCAGGCCGATCACCAGGGCCGCCCCCAGGCCCGCCCAGGAGAACCGGGCCAGCCAGGGCTCGATGCTCTTGCCGACCTTGTAGACCAGCAGCGTCGTGCCGCCGGCCCAGACCACGCCGCCCAGCACGTTGGCGATCAGGAACTTCCAGTACGGCATCTTCAGCGCGCCCGCGAGCGGACCGGCGAAGATGCGCAGCAGGGCGATGAACCGGCCGAAGAAGACCGCCCACATGCCCCACTTCTGGAAGGAGCGCTCGGCGGTGGCCAGGTGGGAGGGCCCGAAGTGCTTGGGGAACTTGCGTCCCAGCTTCTCGAAGAGCGGCTTGCCTCCCTTGCGCCCGATCGAGTAGCCGATCGAGTCGCCGATGATCGCGCCGGCGATCGCGCAGATGGCGACGCCCCACGGGCTCACCACACCCTTGACCGCCATCAGGGACGCCGTGACCAGGGCGATCTCGCCGGGCAGCGGAATGCCCAGCGACTCCAGCCCGATGATCAGACCGACCACGGCGTACACCGCTGTCGGCGGAATCCCCTCGATCCAGGCGTCGATGTGCAAGGCCAGTCCCTCCGTGGCAGGACGGGACCGGCCGCGCTCCCCCTGGAGCCGCGTGCCCGTCCCGGCAGTTCGTCCGATGGCGGCACCCAGGCCGCTCCCCCGGAAACGAGCCTAACGTGCCGGGCGGCCTGTCCCCCCGGCCGATCACCCGTGGTTACGACGTACGCCCCCGCGCCATGGTTCCAGCTCGACCACCGTTTCTTCAAGATTCGGCAAAAAGCAGTGCGACCACGGACGGGCGCTGCTTGATCCGGCGCGCGAACGGCAGCAGGGCGCTCACCGGCCACCGCCCGCCCTCCGGGTACACCTCGCGCACGTCGGTGACCCCCGGGTGCGCGGTGGCCAGCTCGCCGCGCTCGTCCGCGTCCATCCCGAACGGCATCGGCGGCGCCTGGTAGTACCGGTCCCGCAGCTTGCCCTCGACGGCCCGCCGGCTGAACCAGCGCGGCACCGCGTCCAGCACCATCGCCCCGCCCGGGAAGCGCTCGGCGCAGGCCGCGATCAGCGCGCGGACCTCCAGCGGCCGCAGGTACATCAGCAGGCCCTCGGTGCTGATCAGCACCCCGTTCGACGGGTCCACCTCGTCCATCCAGCCCGGGTCGGTGGCCGAGTGGGCGACGATCCGGTGCCGCTCGTCCGGCGGCAGCAGCCGCCGCCGCAGCGCGACCGTCTCCGGCAGGTCCACCGACAGCCAGCTCGCCCGCCCGTTGTCGACCCGCCAGGCCTGGGTCTCCAGGCCGTCTCCGAGCCCGACCACGGTGCCGCGCGGGCAGCGGGTCAGGAAGTCCGCCACCTCGCGGTCGAAGCAGGCGGCCCGCAACGCCTGGAGCTGGCTCACCAGAGCGTTCTCCCCGAACCGCGCCGCGAACGGGTAGTCGATCCGCTCCACCAGCTCGACCGCCTTCGGGTCCGGCAGCACGGTGTCCGGCCGCCGCGCCTCCACCGCCCGGTGCCACAGCGTCCACAGCGCCGTCTCCGGTACCTGCCCCAGCTCCGGCCGCTCCCCGCCGCCACTCATCGCTCGCTCCTTCGGACGTGGTCCCGTCGCGGTCCGACGCGGTCCGTCGCGTTCCGTCGCGTTCCCGCCGTGTTCCCGTCATGGGCATGAACCCGCCGATTCTGACACCCCGTCCGCACCTCCCCTCCCGCCGACGCGCCGACTCACCGACCCGTGGAGCTCTACGACGCCAACCATCGACCGGGCCTTCCAGGCGACCTGGAGCGCGCGAACTCGTTCTCCCGCGTGGGCACTTCTCACCCCACGGGGTGGAGAACCGAACGACGGAGGGCCACGTGCTCCAGCACCTCATCACTCACGACCACGACCTGCGGATGGTCCCCACCGACCGGAACCAGCTGACCACCTCGGTCGGCCGGCTCCACGAGGAACTCCGGGCCCTGCCCGACGGGACCGACCCCGCCCGTGCCCGCCTCCTGACCAGGTGGATCGGCATCGGCCACCTTTGCCTGGGCCACCACGAGGAGGCCCGTACGTTCCTCCGCCAGTCGCTCGACCTCGCCACGGAGACGGGCAACACCCGGGCCGTCGTCGCCACCGGACTCAACCTCGCCGACGCACACCGCTACGCCGGTGACGTGCGGACCGCGGACGCGCTCTACCGCAGCGCGCTGGACACCGCGCGAACCCGGCACCCGGAACTCCTCGACTTCGCACTCCAGCACACCGGCAAACACCTGATGGAACGCGGTGACCTCACGCAGGCCCGGACCCATCTACAGGAGGCACTGCGGCTGCGGATCGCCAAGGGGGACAGCGAGTTGATCGAGTCCACGCAGGCCGCACTCGACAGGGTGGAGCTACTGCTCGACCGCCCCTGACCACCCCTGCGGCAGACCCCGTCCCCGTTCTGCGCCAGGAGGCCGTAGCGGGGCCGGCGGTCAGCCCAGCCCGTTCGACCAGTCCGCCAGGAGGGCGAAGTCCTCCGCCGTCAGGCCGGCTTTCGGGTCGATGTGGTGGAGGAGTGCCGGGGCCGGGTGGTGGGTTTCGACCCAGGTGCGGTCGGCGTCCGTGATCAGGTCGTCGACCCAGGCGAACGGGCGGCCCTGCGCCCAGGTGACGATCTGTGGGGTCTTCCAGAACACGCCGTCGTCCGGCTCGGGCCGTGGCTCGGACCAGGGGATGTACGGCAGGGCGGGCAGCCCGAGCAGGGGGGCGATGAAGGTGTTGGCCTCCTCCTGCCACGTCGTCGCCCATGCCAGGTCGAAGGGCAGCGCGGCGAGGGCCGGGCCGTGGGCCGGGTTGAGCCAGACCCGCAGGGGCTTCGGGGCCTTGTGGGGAAGCCCCCAGGCGGTGAGTCGGCGGCGCTCGGCCGCTTCCCAACGTGGTGTCGTCAGCCGGTGGGTCCGGTAGCCCTCGGGCCGCCGGTAGGGCTTCGCCGCACACGGGTTGAGCGGTCCGTCGACGTCCAGCAGGAGCAGCGGACGCACCGGCTCACCTCCCTTGATCGTCCCCGCAGGCTACCGGCGGGGACGGGGACGGACCAGCGGATTTCCGCGCCAGGGGCCGTGAGGGGGTCGAGGGTTCAGCCGATGCTGAAGGCGCCGTCCGGCGGGGGCGGGGAGTCGGTGGCCTCGGCGTCGGTGACCGGGGCGGTCCGGCCGACCAGGGCGGCCAGGTCGTCCCCGTCGGTGAGCCGGGCCGGGAAGATGTCGCCCGCGAGCAGCCGGGTCAGCTCGGCCACCGGTAGCGGCGCGGTCGAGCCGGCCAGCAGGATGTTGCCGTACCGGCGGCCGCGCAGCACCGGTGCCTCCGCCACCAGGCAGACGTACGGGAACACCGCGCGCACCGTCGCCGCCTGCGCCTTGGCGAAGGCCAGCGGCGGGCCGTCCGCCAGGTTCGCCGCGTAGCAGCCGCCGGGGCGCAGCGCGGCGGCCGCCAGGCGCAGGAACTCCACCGAGGTGAGGTGCGCCGGGGTCCGCGAGCCGTGGAAGACGTCGGCGATCACCAGGTCCTGCGAGCCGGCCGGGGTCTCGGCGAGGGCCGCCCGGGCGTCGCCGACGGTCGCGGTGATGTCCGCGCCGGGGCCCTGCCAGGGCAGGTGTTCGGCGACCAGTTCCAGCAGCGGCCCGTCGACCTCCACCACCCGCTGCCGCGAGCCGGGCCGGGTGGCGGCCAGGTAGCGGGGCAGGGTGAGCGCGCCGCCGCCGAGGTGCAGCGCGTCCAATGACTGCCCGGCGGGGGCGAGGGCGTCGGCGAGGTGGCCGAGGCGCCGGGTGTACTCGAACTCCAGGTGGGTGGGGTCGGCGAGGTCGACGTAGGACTGCGGGGTGCCGTCCAGGGTGAGCAGCCAGCCGCCGTCCCGGTCGAGGTCGGGCATGAGCTTGGCGAAGCCCAGGTCGGTCCGGCGGCCGACCGGCACCGGTTCGTCGTCCTCGTCCCGCGAATCGTGCCCGTCGTGCCAGTCGTGCTCGGAGGTCACGCGTGCTCTCCGACGGGCTCGACGTCGAGGTACGCGGCGAGCCAGTGGTCCAGCTCGGCGAACACCTCGGTGCGCGCGGCCTCCCCGGAGAGCACCAGGTCGTGCATGCCGCCCTTGATCCGCACGATGGTGACGTGCCGGCCCAGCCGCGGCCCCTGCGCGGCGATGTCGTCGGCGCGCAGCACGGCGTCGGCGTGGTGCAGCGCGCTGTGCCACTTGGTGGTGGAGATGGAGCGGGTCGAGGCCATCAGCAGCACCGGCACGTCGATGCCCAGTCCCCGGTGCAGCCGCCGGTGGCCCTGGTGGATCGCGGACAGCCAGCCCGCGTACAGCGGGAAGCTCTCGGGGCGCTTGAGGGTGAGGTCGAAGTCCCACTCGCCCTGGTGGTCCTTGTGCAGGCTGTGGGTGTAGTGCGGGTTGAGCGCGGACGGCAGGACGCGGGTCGGCGCCAGCCGCCCGAGCGCCGTGACGGCGGGGCCGCCGAGGGTGCGGACGGCGGGCCCGGCCGGCATCGACAGGAACGGCGAGTTGAGGAACAGCCCGTCCACCAGGCCGCGCCCGGCGCGCCGGGCGGCCCACAGCGCGCCGATCAGCCCGCCGGTGGAGTGCCCGTTCAGCAGCAGCTGCCGGTGCCCGTCCACCTCGCGGATGATCCGGACCGCCTCGTCGATCTCCTCGTCGTACTCGGCGAGGTCGCGGACGAAGTTCGGCGACTGGTGCGGGCGCAGGGAGCGGCCGTACTTGCGCAGGTCGAGGGCGTAGAAGGAGAAGCCGAGCGCGGCGTAGTGGTCGGCGAGGTTGGTCTGGAAGAAGTAGTCGTTGTACCCGTGGATGTAGAGCACGGCGCGCTCCGCCCCGGGCACCGGCCGCCGGACGAGGGTCGCGCACACCGGCCCCTCGTCGTCCGGCGGCAGCGTCAGCTCGGCGGCCTCGTAGGGGGCACCCAGGATGTCTTCACGGAACTCCATCTGCTTGCCGCACCCGTCCTCTGCTCTGTCTGCCTGTACCGGCAGGTGACCGCCTGTTCCTTCCCCGACCATACCGGCCGGTAGCCGCGCGGTGCTCGGCGGTGGCCCTCCGTCCCGGCCGCGCTTGGTACGGTTGGGGCCCACTCCGCCCCGAGCGAGGACGGAGTGACGGCGGTCGGACGCACTGGTGCGCGCGGGGGAGAGCATGACGACGGCGGATCGGACGAGGCCGCAGCTGGTCTTCGTGCACGGCATCGGCCGGCCGCTGGACCCGGGCCGCGCGCTCGCCGAGTGGAAGCGCGCGCTGGCGAAGGGTGCCCGGGCGGCGGGCTTCGCGTCGGAGGTCTCGGCGCTCGTCATGGACTGGTCCGCGGACAGCGCTTTCGCCCATTACGGGGACCTCTTCTCCCCACACGAGGCCCAGGGGGCGGGCGTTGCCGCCGCGTCAGACGACGAGCAGGCGCAGCTCCTGATCGACTTGCTGGGCGAGTTCCTCGACAGCGCGAACGATCTGCGGGAGTTCCGCGGCGATCCGCGGTTCGCCCGGGTCCGGGCCCAGGTCCGGCCGAGCGGCGAGGCCCAGGGCGTCGGCGCCGTCGCGCGTCGTCTGGCTGCGGTCGTCGCCGCCGTGGCGGCCGTCCCCGGACTCCGCTGGGGCGCGCAGCAACTGAGTGCCGCCCGGCTCCTGTCCGTCCTGTCGCAGCCCGGCCGCTACCTGCGGCGGGCAGAGCCGGACGCCGACGGCCGGACCCTGGACCGGCGCATCCGCGACCGTGTGCTCGAGCACCTCGACCCGGCCAGGCCCGCGATCGTGGTGGCCCATTCCCTGGGCTCGGTGGTCGCACTGGAGGCCCTTGCCGAATATTCGGGCCCGGTCCGGCTGTTCATCACGATCGGATCGCCGCTGGCCGTGCGCGGTCTCGTTCGGCAGCGGCTGGTGCCGCAGCCGCCCACCACTCCGGAGTCGGTGGCGGCATGGGCCGACTTCTGGGACGACGACGACCTCGTGGTGCCGCCCCGGCTGCCAGCCGACGTAGTCAGGCCGAACGCCGCCGGGGTTCGCCCGGTCTCGACGCCGCTCACCTCGGCCACGCTCTGGTCCCACGACGCGACCCGCTACCTCCAGCACCCCGACGTCGCACGAGCGGTCATGGAGGCGCTGACGGCCCGGACGCCGGCATGAACCAGCCGGGGCAGTCACCGGCACGCCACCTGTTCCTGGTCGCCACCCAGTCGAAGGCGGCGGGCCAGCGGCTGACGAAGCTCCGGTCCGCCGCCGACGAGTTGTTCGGCGTCCTCACCGACCCACTGGCCGGCGGCTGCGTTCCCAGCCCGGCCACCGACCCCGCGAGCCTGCGGTCGGGCTCGGTGAACCGCCAGGAGATCGAGGAGGCCTTCCACGCCGCTCTCCGCGCCGCGGCCGGTGCCCGCGCCACCCTCGTGCTCGCGTTCCTCGGCCACGGCCAGGTGGCGCCCGGTGGGACCAGGCTCTGGTACATGGCCGCGGACAGTGAGGACGGCACGGCCACCGGCTCGATGGACGTGAACGCCCTCCTCGATCTGGCAGCCGACCAGCAGGGCGTCGAGGGGGTCATCGCGCTCCTCGACACCTGCCACGCCGGTGCGGGCCTGCCCGACACCGCGTCACTGACGGGCGGCTTCCGCGGTGGCAGGAAGCGCCTTGCCGTCCTGATGGCGTGCGGAACCCAGCAGGAGGCGTACGACCTGGGCTTCAGTCGTAGGGTGAGCGAGGTCCTCACCCGTGGACTGCCGGACACCCGGGAGTTCGTCCGGCCCGGGGACGTCAAACTCGCGATCGCGCCCGGCATCCTCCAACAGGACGTCCAGGCACTGGAGTTCGACGGGGACGCCGTCGCCGGAGCCCCCCTGTGGCTGGCCCGCAACGTACGGCGCGAAGCCCGCGGAGCAACCCGCGGCGTCGGACCGATCGGCGCGGAGGACCTCGCCAGGGCGCTGGAGTGGTGGCCCAACGCTCCCGCGACGCCGGCGGCCTGGACGCGCCAGGCCCTCGTCGACCTCACCGCGAACGCGGCCGCCGCCGGCGCCGGTTGGGCCGCCGAGGTGGCAACCGGCCTGCTGGCGGCAACGGACACCGGCGACCTCATCGTCGATCTGACCGGGGCGAACGGCCTCACCACCCGGCTGCTGCGGCGTCTGGCGGCCGAGTTCAGCCGTGATTGGTCCGACCGTCTCCCCGAGCCGGTCCGGCCGCCCGGCACCCTGGAGGGGCGGCCGCTGCTCCAGTACCTCCTCGAACACGCCGCGTTGCGCATGCACGCGCCCACCGAATCGGGGTACCGGGCCCTCGCCTGGTACCTCGCCGCCGCCGCCGAGGCCTGCGGCGTCGACCTGTCCGACGACCGGGTGACGCGCTGGACCCGGCAGACCGGTGCCCGGATCGCCCTCAACGACGCGCAGGCGATGCGCGCCGAGCGCCGCACCCGCGACCGGGCACCACACCTGGTGATCAGCCTGCACGCGGCCCGGATCGACTGGCCAGACTCGCTGTCGGTCTGCCTGCGGGAAGGACCGGACTGCCGGCACCACGAGCTGTTCGCGTGCACCCCCGACCGGGAGGGCGTCGAGCTTCTGCTGCCCGACGTCCTGGCGTGGGCCGAGGACCGGCTGCCCGACGGCGGGCAGGTGCAGCACATCGACATCGTCGCTCCGACCCCCGTCCTGCTCGACTGGCACCCGGAGGAGACCGTCGTCGGCCTGTACCGGCTCGGCGTCACCCACTCCGTCTCGCTCCGCTGGGCCGACCGGCTCGTCGTCCCGCGCCACCTGCGGGGGTTCAACGAGCAGGCCCGCGGCCAACTGGAGCGGATCGCCAAGGAGCCCCCGGCCGATGGCGCCCCGGTCGACTGGGTGCATCCGGCCGACGCCGCCGCCGAGTTGCAGAAGGACCTGCAGAACGGCAGGTACCGGCGCGCGATCGGGATCGCCGGCCACCCCGGGCCCACCCGGCTCCGGGAACTGGCGGCCGTCCTCCTGCACTACACGCCGATCCTGCTGTGGCCCGTCGCCGACGCACCCGCCCCGCAGGCCGCCCGGGACTGCGTCTCCCACCTGTGGGAAGCCCTGCCCGACGGCTTCGGGGAGGCCTACCGCCACCGCTGGCAGGGCGGCGACCAGGACCCGACGACCGGCACCCACCTGAACCGGCTGGCCGACCTGCGCACCGCCTGGCACGACCTCGACTGGCTCGACTTCTGCAGCAGCTACACGCACCACTCTCCGCCCGCCGCCCCGAGGAGCTCCTGATGTCCTGGACCAGCTACTACCGCGGCGACGGCGAGCCCCGCAGCGTCCCGCTCGCACCACCGCCGCCGTGGCGCACCTTCTCCCCCGGCCACGCTCCGCGGGCGTTCCTGCCACCCGAGGGCCTCACCGACGCCGTCAATGCGGCCCTCTACCTGCACCGCCCCCTCCTGATCACCGGGAACACCGGCACCGGCAAGTCGACCGTCATCGAGCAGGTCGCCGCCGAGCTGACGCTGGGGCCGGTCCTGCGCTGGCACATCACCTCGCGCAGC
The DNA here is from genome assembly GCF_042789775.1 of Kitasatospora sp. NPDC056800. NCBI lineage: Bacteria > Bacillati > Actinomycetota > Actinomycetes > Kitasatosporales > Streptomycetaceae > Kitasatospora > Kitasatospora sp. NPDC056800. The sequence goes on from NZ_JBHUAL010000028.1 coordinate 29,463, forward strand.
ACGCTGCCGGACGCGCTCTACCGCTACGACGCCCTCGGCCACATCCACGCGTTGCGCCTCCAGCAGACCTCGACGGGTGGCGGGAACGGCAGGCACGGCAGGATCAGCCGGCTCGCCCGGCGCTCGGGCGGGCCCGACATCGCCCCGTTCCTCCAGTTCGGCCCGCTGGGCACCGCGCTGCTCCCTGGTGACCGGCCCAGGGCGCTGCTGATCGACGAGATCGACAAGAGCGACATCGACCTGCCCGCCGACCTCCTCGACGTCCTGGAGAGCGGCCGGTTCGAGATCCCCGAACTGGTCCGGCGCCCCCGACGCGACATCCGGGTCCGCGAGTGGGACGGACCGGCCACCCACCCCGTGCCGAGCGGGCAGGTGCAGTGCACGACCTTCCCGTTCATCGTCATGACCAGCAACGGGGACCGCGAGCTGCCGGCGCCCTTCCTCCGCCGTTGCATCCGCTACGACATGCCGACCCCGACGGCGGAGACGCTGCGCCGGGCGGTCGAGTCACACCTCGGGCCGGCCGCTGCGGCCCCCGGTCCTGCGGGCGAGCTCGTCACCGCCTTCGCCGAACGCCTCGCCCGCGGCGACAGCCTCGCCGTCGACCAGCTGCTCAACGCCGTCCGGCTCGTCATCGACCCGCAGGCGCCGACCGGCGACCAGCGCAGGCGGCTCCTCGACCTGATGCTCCGGGACCTGTCCGGTGCGTGAGGGTGTCGTCGGTCTGGTGGCCGCCCTCAGCCGGCTCCTACCGCCGGACACGTCCGCCGAAGCGGTGGCGGACGCCCTGTGGCTCGCCGCCGCGGGGCCAGTGGAGGAGGACCCGGCACGACCGGTGCCGACCGCCCCACCGACGACGACACCCCCCGTATGGGCCGGGGCCGAAGGCCGCGCCGCCCCCCGCGGCCTCCCTCGTCCGGACGGCCCGGCACAGGCCGGCCCCGCGCCCGAACCCGGAGTCCCGTTGTACGAGGACCTGCCGATCGGTCCCGCCCCTGCGGGCCGGCCGGTCCGGGTCGCGGCCGCCCGCACGCTGCCGCACGCCCTGGAACTCGGCCGCGCGTTGCGCCCGTTCAAGCGCCGCCACCCGCGCGGGGCCCGGCAGGCCCTGGACATGGGCGCGACGCTGCGCGAGTACGCCCGCACCGGGGAATTCGTCCCCGTCCTGGGACCGATGCCGGAACCCTGGTTCGACGTCGTCGTGCTGGTGGACGCCCACCCGACCATGGAGGTGTGGGGCGGGACGCTGGACGACTTCGTCTCCCTGCTCGAAGGCAGCGGCGCGTTCCACGCCATCCGGCGACTGCGGCTGACGACCGGCGGCGACCCGGTGGTGATCACCGACGCCCGCGGCAGGACCGTCCCGCACGGACGGGTGACCGCACCGGGCCGCCGACGACTGGTCCTGGTCCTCTCCGACTGCGCGGCCCCGGGCTGGCGCGAACCCGCCGTGTGGCAGCTGCTGCGCCGCTGGGGGGCCGGCCACCAGGTGGTCCTGCTCAACCCGCTGCCCACCCGCCTGTGGAACGGCACCGCCCTCGACCTGCCCGCGGTGCGGGTCCGGCACCGCGAACCGGCCGCCCGCAACACCGAGCTCTCCTACGACCTGCCGCTGGTGGTGGGCGCCCTCTTCGGCACCGACCCCGGCTGGCTCCCGCTGCCGACCCTGGCCCTGACACCCCGCTCGATCCGCCACTGGGCAGACGGCGTCATGCGCGGGGCCACCGCGGGTTACGAGGCCGTGCTCGTCCCCGCCTCCGGACTCCTCGCCTCCCCGTTCGCGCACCACGCGCAGCCGGACCCCGATCCCGCCGGGCAGGCGGCCGTCTTCCTCCACACCGCCGCACCAGCGGCGAAGCGGCTGGCCGCGCTCAGCAGCCCGTTCAGCCGACTCAGCCTCCCCCTCCTGCACCTGATCCGCCAGGCGGCGGTGCCCGAGGCCACCGTCAGCGACCTCGCCGAGTTACTGACGAGCGGCCTCCTGGACGTCCGTACAGCGGAAGCCGGACCCGCCCTGCTGACCTACCGGGACAGTGCCCGTGCCGTCCTGGCGGCACACCTCACCCGCCACGACGCCCGGATCGTCCAGGCCGCCCTGTCCCGGCACATCGCCGCCCGGAGCCCGCTCGGCTCGGGCCGGGGGCTGGCGGCGATCGCAGTCCAGGACGTCCGGGCCCTGCCGCCGGACCTGCGGCCGTTCGCACACGCATCGAACGAGATGCTGGCGCTGCTGGACGGCGAGCGGCGGCCAGCGGCCGCGGTGTCCGATGCCCGACCGCCGCTCCCGGCCGAGCCGATGCCAGCGGACGGGCCGATGCCGACGGAGGAGGACAACGAGCCGGACTTCCCCGACCCGCGGCGGAGTGCGGCGCTGTTCATCGGCGTGGACAACTACCGGACGCTGCCTCCGGTTCCGGCCGCCCACCAGGCTGTCCTGGAGATGCGCGCCCTGCTGACCTCGGAGAGCAGTTGGAACCTGAGTCCCGAGCACTGCCGGGTGCTGCTCAACCCGGAGTCGGTGGAGGAAGTCCTGAGGGCCGTCCGGGACGCCGGCAGGCTGGCCGAGGACGCCCTGTTGGTCTACTTCGTGGGGCACTGCGCACTGGAACAGGAGATCTACCACCACCTGATGCTGGACGACACGACGAGCCTGTCGGTCGATCGGCTCGGCGATGCCGACGTCCTCGGAGCGGTCCGGCAGGCCGTGTTCGTCCTCGACCTGTTCGGTCGTCCCACCGGGGACAGCCGACTGCCCCTGATGCAGCGCACGGTGCAGACCGGCAAGGACGTCCAGGTGCTGATGTGCCACGGGGAACACGCCGCGACGAGCACCGATCGGCTTCCCCGTGCCCTGACCGAGCTGGCTTCGACAGGGGTGCGGAACGCCCCCGAACTGCTGAGCATCGGTGACATCGCCGGTGTCCTCCGCGGGCACCGTCCGGTGGAGCACGATTTCCTCGGAATCGACCACCGCTCCACCATCGCCCTCCTCCGCAACCCCCAGGCGCCCGGATTCGTCGAGCCCGCGTTGCGCGGGATCTTCGACGAGGTCTGCCTGGCGATCCGGGGCCTGTTGGTGGCGCTCTACCCCGCGCGGGTCTTCGACGAGGTCCACCGCGTCCTCCTCGCGCTGATCACGTTCACGCACGGCCACACGGCTTCCTCCGTGCAAGCGCTGGAGGCCGACCTCCGCGCCTTCCTGGCGCCCGGGCTCAGCTTGGTCCAGGGCACGCGTCGCGACCACGCCGACCTGTACTGCCTGGTGCCCGGCGGTACCGTCCGGCTACCGGTCAATCTGCGCACGGTGCATCGCCGTCGCGGGCTATCGCCACTGGACATCATGGTCACCAAAAGCGTCGGAGCCCCCATCGAGGTCACCATCGTCCTCGACCGGTCCCGAGGCACCAGGGATGCCGGCCTGTTCAACCTCTCCCCCAGGATCGGCTTGGTCGGCGGAGGCGATCCGACGACCACCCTGGTGCTGCGGATGCCGTTCGAGGACCTCGATTCCGAGACGGAGCCGACGCTGGAAACGTCACTCCGCGAAGCCCTGGCCAACGCCTGCGAGGACCTGCTGGGCGGAACCCTCAACGTCAACGAGCACCACGGATGGACAGTCCCCCACGTGCTGGGCGCGGACGAGGCCACCATCGCGTCTGTGGAACTCGACGACTCGACCGTCGAGTGGAACGTCACGGAGAGCTACGAGCACGGGACGGTCCTGGCCGAGGTGCGGGTCGCCGCCGATGTCATCCTGGAGGCGTTCGTCTTCAAGTCCGACCTGTACATCATGGACGCGGTCACGGTGCTGGACCCGGACGTCAACGACCATATGGCGGAGGTGGCCGTCGCGGTCCGAATGGAGCTGGTCTACCAGGCCCAGATCGACGGGCCCGACCACCAGATCCGGCTGGAGATGGACGACCTGACGGTCATCAGATAGTCTCCTGCGCCACCCACCCGCCCCTCGTGCGCCTGCTGTGCGCCGGTGGTTCTGTGGAACGCTTCCGGGACAGACCAGGCGAGTTGGGGAGTTTGCATGCAGCACGGGCACACCGATCCGTCGCTCTACCGTTCGGCCGCCGAGGCGATCGCCGCCCCGCCGGAGAGGCTGGCGTACGTGGCCGGGTTCGACCGGTCGGGGCGGCGGCCGGACGCGTTGCTGAGCGTCGACACCGATCCGGACTCGGCCAGCTACGGGAAGGTCCTGAACTTCGCCGAACTCCCCACGCTCGGCGACGAGTTGCACCACTTCGGCTGGAACGCCTGCTCCAGCGCCCTCGCCCACGCGTGCCACGAGAACCCGGAGCGGCGCTACCTGCTGCTGCCCGGGCTGCGCTCCTCCCGGCTGCACGTCATGGACACCTACCCCGACCCGGTCCGCCCGCGGCTGGTCAAGACGGTGGAGGCGAAGGAGCTCGCCGCCAAGGCGGGCTACTCGCGCCCGCACACCCTGCACTGCGGCCCCGACGGCGTCTTCCTGTCCTGCCTGGGCGGCGCCGAGGGCAACGACGGCCCGGGCGGGGTGGCGCTGCTCGACCACACCACCTTCGAGGTGCTGCGCGCCTGGGAGACCGAGCGCGGGCCGCAGCACTTCGCCTACGACGTCTGGTGGCACCTGGGCACCAACGTGGGCATCACCAGCGAGTGGGGCACCCCGTCGATGGTCGAGGGCGGGGTGGTGCCGGAGCTCCTGCTCGGGCGCAAGTACGGCCACGCGCTGCACTTCTGGGAGCTGGACTCCGGCCGCCACCTCCAGCGGGTGGACCTCGGCGACCAGTACCAGATGGTGCTGGAGCTGCGCCCGGCGCACGACCCGCAGGCGGAGTGGGGGTTCGCCGGGGTGGTCACCAACGTCGAGGACCTGTCCTCCTCGGTCTGGCTCTGGTACCGGGACGGGCCGGCGTTCACCGCGCGCAAGGTGATCGAGATCCCCGCCGAGCCGGCCGCGGCCGAGGACCTGCCGCCCGCGCTGCGGCCGTTCGGCGCGGTGCCGCCGCTGGTCACCGACATCAACCTGTCGGTGGACGACCGCTGGCTGTACGTGTCGGCCTGGGGCACCGGCGAGCTGTTCCAGTACGACGTCTCGGACCCGTTCCACCCCCGGCTGGCCGGCTCGGTGCGGCTCGGCGGGATCACCGCCCGCACCCCGCACCCGGCCGAGCCCGGCCGTCCGCTGAGCGGGGCGCCGCAGATGGTGGAGATCAGCCGGGACGGCCGGCGGGTCTACCTCACCAACTCGCTCTACGGCGCCTGGGACGACCAGTTCTACCCGGACGGCATCGAGCCCTGGATGGTCAAGCTGGACGCCGACCCGGAGGCCGGCGGGCTGAGCGTCGACGAGCGCTTCTTCCCGCACGGCGCCGACTTCCGGGGCCTGCGCGTCCACCAGACCCACCTGGCGGGCGGCGACGCCTCCTCCGACTCCTACTGCTTCCGCTGAGCGGTCGTCATCAGCTGAGCCGACCCGACCGGACGGGCGGGCGTCACCGGTCAGGCGGGCGTCACCGGAACAGCGCCTGGTCGAACCGCACCTGCGCCGACGGCAGCCCCGCCGCCGTCAGCCGGGTGCGGACGGAGCCGACCATGCCGGCCGGCCCGGTGACGCAGGCCAGGTGCTCGCGCCAGTCCCCGGCCGTCGCGACGGCGTCCGCGAGTTCGCCGACGGTGACCGGGGTGACGGTCAACCACGGCTTGTGCAGGCCGAGTTCGGACAGCGACTGCCAGTCGTAGAGGTCCCGGCGGTCCCGGGCGCCGACGAACAGGTGGACCCGGCGGCCGGTCGGCCGGTGGGCGGTCTGCTGCTCGATGATCGCCTTCATCGGGGCGAGGCCGGTGCCGCCCGCGACCAGCAGCAGGTCGCGGGCGTCGCCGTCGGGCAGCAGGCTGCCGCGCGGCGGGCCGAGGCGCAGCCGGTCGCCGATGCCGGTGTGCTCGACCAGGGCGGCGCTGACCCCGCCGGGGGCGGTGCGGCGGACGTGGAACTCCAGCTCGTTGTCGGCGCGCGGGGCGCAGCCCATCGAGTACTGCCGCCAGGTGTGCGGCAGCGCCGGGTGCTCGACGGTGCCGTACTGCCCGGCCCGGTACGGGTACGGTTCGCCGGTGCGCACCCGCAGCACGGCGAGGTCGGGGCGGCGGCGCTCGTGGCCGGTCACCACGGCGTGCCAGTACGGGGGTTCGGTGAGCGCGGAGTCGGCGCCGGCCACCATCGCGCCGACGGCGAAGCGCAGCATCCGCACCCAGGCGCCCTCCAGCTCCTCCGTCCAGCGCTCGCCGGCCCGGTGCCGGACGGCCGCGCACAGGGCCTCCTCGAAGGCCTCGTAGTGCACCGGCCGGACGCCCAGTTTCCGGTGGTCGCGGCCGAGTTGGCGGAGCGTCTGCTCCAGTTCGACCGGGCGGTCGAGGTGGTCGATCAGGTGGTGGAAGATCCGTTCCAGGTGGAGCTGCTGGAACTCCATCGAGGCGGGGAAGAGCGGTCGCAGGTACGGGCGGTGGCTGAACATCACCGCGTAGAGGTGGTCGATCAGGTCCGCGAGCGGGGAGATCAGGTCGAGGTCGCGCCGGATGACGTGCTGGTCCGCGGCGCCGTCGTAGCCGCCCTCCTCCCCGTACGCGTTGCACCCGAGGTCGCCGCCGGCCGAGGTGGAGGGGGCGAGGAGTTGGCGTCGCAGGCGCATCGCGTGATGGCGGGCGATCAGGCGGTCGTACTCGGCGGTGGCGGTGGCGGTGGCGGTGCCAGTGCTCATGCTGCTGCTGTTGTCCATGTCCCGCCCAGTGAACTGCCGGGCCGCCGGACACGAGAAGGGCCGATCGCCCCGGAGAGACCCGGGACCAACGACCCCTTGCGGTGGTACGTCCGGACCGGGACGCTTTTCGGCCACCGCGCGCACGCACCCCCACCGCGCACGGGCCCCATCGCGCGCACGCACCCCCGGAACGGGCGGGCAGGACGGAAGGGTGCCCCGCGCCCCGGTGCTCTCCTACCACCAGGACCCGGGGCACCGCCGTCGTCAGACCCCTGCCCGGCGCGCCTCCCGGCGCTCCAGCCGCCGCTGCCGGCCCTGGCGCAGCGGCTGGTCGGGCAGCCACCCGAAGGTGAGACAGGCACCGACCACCCCGAGCAGCATCCCGATCACGAAGCCGCCCAGGTTGGAGGTGACCCAGCTGGCCAGCGAGGCCAGCACGGCGAGGATGGAGTAGAACAGCCGCTGCGCCGGATTGAACAGGATCAGCAGGCCGCACAGCAGCATCACCGCGGGCACCAGGTACCCGGCCAGCCCCTGCATCCCGATGTGCAGGATGACGGGCAGCGGGGCCTTCAGGGTGAACAGGACCTCGGCGCCGCCGAGTGTCACCAGCAGCCCGCCCCAGAACGGTCGCCGGCCCCGCCAGTCGCGTGTGACCGGGCGTGCGGCGGGCTCGGCGACGGGGGCCGCCACGGCCTGGGCGGGCGCGGCCGCCGTCCCCTCGGCGGCCACCCCCTCGGCCCGTGCCGCGGTGCCCTCGCCGGTGCCGGCCGGCTCCGGTACGGACTCCGCCATGCTCAGCAGCCCGTGGAGCTGAAGCTCAGCCGCAGGTTCGGCAGTTTGAACCCGACGGCGGTGCTCGCGTAGTTGTGCTGGTTCAGGTGGGTCAGCGTGACGTGGTCGGCCTGCTGGCCGAACACGCCGGGGTTGCCCTTCCCGACCGGGCCGGCCTTGGTGTACGTGCTGGCGTCGCCGCCGATCTCGATGTTCTTGAACTCCGCGTCGCCGGACAGCATGTCGGAGTCGGTGGTGAGGTCGGAGGCGGTGACGGGGGTGACGCCGTCGCCCGCGTGGATCACCAGGTTGATGCCGCCGAGGTCGACGCTCTGGCACAGGTTGGTGATCTCGGCCTTCTTGATCGCCGACACCGCGACCAGCACCTGGCCGCCGGTGGAGCCCGCGTTGGGGCTGTCGGGGATCATCGAGTCCAGCGAGCCGAACTGGGCGAAGCCCTCGCCGTCCAGCTTGTCGGCGGTGATGGTGAACGGCATGCCGGAGATGGAGAACTGGGCGGCGAGCACGCCCTGGGCGGTGAGCGCCATCAGGACGCCACCGGCCGCGATGGCCGGTACGGCCATCAGGGCGCTGCGCTTCAGCCGGACCCGTCCTCTTCTCGGCCCGCTCGGCGTCTGCGGGGTCTCGGCCGCCGTGGCGGCGTCCTCGGACATGGCCATGTGTGTGCTCCCTGTGGGTGGAATGGGTGTGCAGGCACTTGGCACGTTGTCCTGGCGCGGACAGCGTTCCCCGGCCCGACCGGGCTGTCCGCCCCTCGGCAGCGGGGCGGACCGGTCGGCGCCGGTAGGTAACTGGGAAGCTACTGCCCGGTATTGGCCGGGTCAATACAGGTGCACGAAGGATCTTCACCAATCCGCGACCCGCTTCGGCCAGTCCCGCACCCCCAGCCGCTCGGCCGCTTCCGCCGGGCCGAGGAAGGGCGAAAGGCAGAACAGGCTCAACAGCGGCAGGAGCTCCAGTAGTTGTTCGGTCCGGCCGGAGTCGATCCGCCGGTAGATCGCGCTGTAGACGCCGCCGACCACGGCGTCCACCATCTCCTTCGACCCGACCCCGCACGGAAGTTGGGGCACCTCTGCGAAGAACGAGCGGAACCTGGTCAGCAGTTGGGCCCGCTCCCGGCGGCCGGCCGGACCGACCGCCTCGATCTCGATCACCGCCATCGTGGCGAACGCCGGTGTCCCCGCCAGCAATTGCAGCATCACGCCGAGCGCCTTCCGGATGCCCCGGCACCAGTCGGATTCGGCCGCGAAGGCCGCCGCCATCCGCCGGATCACCACGCCGGTGCCGTGCCGGTGCGCGGCCAGGAAGGCGTCCTCCTTGCCGTTGAACAGCTCGTAGAAGACCGGCCTGGTCACGCCCGCCGCGCGGCAGATGTCGCTGATCGTCGCGTGCTGGTAGCCGCGCTCGGCGACGGTCCGCACCAGCCCGTCCAGGAGTCGATCGCGCTGGGTCGCGGCGACCACGCCGGCGGGCAGCCGGCGCGGGCCCGGCTTGATCGAGCGGGCCGGATCGCGGCCGGTCCGGGCACCCGGCAGCAGGACCACGTCGGCTCCGCGGAGGTGTTTCCGATCCATCACCAACTCCTGTGTCCTGTATTGACATTGATGGAACACCGGGTTTACAACACTGACAGGTTTCCAACCGGTGGGCCAGCAGGCGCCCACCGGCCGGACCTCCGGGGGCTCCGCGGACCGGGGCGAAAGCCCGGGCCACGGGACCACGGCGGGGACGGGACCGCGACGGTGGCAGTCGTCGAGGGCCCCGACGGCACCGCACGTCCCCGACCGAACGGCGCGGTGCCGCGGTGTTCCACGCCGCCGTCCGTACGCAAGGCCACACGCAAGGCCACATGCAAGGCCGCACCGCAGCTCCACCGCACCGCAGTTCCACCGCACCGCCGTACGCCCACCCTCGCGTACGTCCGCACCGCCGTACCGCACGGACGGGCCCGTGGCGCCGGGCCCGCCCGCCCTCGGCATGGGCCGAGGCATCCGGTGTGAAGACCGGAGCGCGGCCCGGAGCGCGACCCGGGGAACGGTACGACGTCTCCGGTGCGAAGCCTCCGGCACCCGTCACGCCCCTCCCCCGTCGTGCACACCACCACACCCGCACGCCGGGTTTCCCCCACCCCCGTCCACCGGACGGAGAGAGGTACCCTCATGCGCATCAGCCGCACCCTCGCCACCGCCGCCCTGGCCGCACTCGCCCTCACCGGCGCGGCCGTGACCCCCGCCCAGGCCGCCGGCGCGGTCCTGACCACCGGAAGTCCGAGCGGCCCGGACGTCGCCGTCGGCGACGTGCTGACCGCCAACCTGGTCTCCGGCACCACCGCGAACTTCAACAACAGCGCCACCGGGTCGACCGGCGTCAAGTGTGCCGCCTCCTCCTTCTCGGCGACCGTCACCGCCAACCCGGCCGCGCCGGGCAGCGCCGTCGAGCGGCTCGACACCCAGACCTTCGGCTCCTGCACCTCCAACGTCATCGGTGTCACCGGCGTCAAGAGCGTCACGGTCACCAGCCTGCCGTTCACCAACACGGTCAGCGACGCCCCTGGCAACCCGGTCAAGCTCACCCCCGGCGCGGCCGGCGTGATGGGCACCACCGTGGTGCTCAACACCATCCTGGGCAGCATCAGCTGCAACTACCAGAACAGCACCGGGATCAACGGCACCACCTCGAACACCGGCAACACCATCGGTTTCGCCGGCCAGCCGTTCGCCCTGGTGTCCGGGCCGAGCCTGTGCTTCTCGACGGGCTACTTCAGCGCCACCTACGGCCCGGTCCTCGACAGCTCCGTCGCCGGCAGCCCGGCGCTCTTCGTCAACTGACGCCGGGCCCCCGCGGCCCGTCCTGACGACGGCGGCGTACGGCACCCTCACCGGGCCGTACGCCGCTGCACCGGACCCGTCCCCGAACCGGAACGCCCGCCCCCGACCCCGGACGCCCGCCCCCGAGACAGCGAAGTGACCGGCCGGTAGGGTGGCGCCGCACGGAGACGGCGAACCGGAACGGGGCAGGCGGATGAGCGACGACGGCGGGCACGGCACGGGCTTCTTCACCTCGGTGGCGGACGCCGCCGAGCAGTTGGCCGCCACCGGCTACCTGGCCTCCACCTCCGTGGCCACCACCGTCTTCCTCGCCGACCGGCTCGGCAAGCCGCTGCTGGTCGAGGGCCCGGCCGGGGTCGGCAAGACCGAACTCGCCAAGGCGGTGGCCGCGATCGGCCGCGCCCGGCTGGTCCGGCTCCAGTGCTACGAGGGCATCGACGAGGCCCGCGCGCTCTACGAGTGGAACCACGCCAAGCAGCTGCTGCGGATCACCGCCGGCCGCGACGAGGGCTGGCAGGAGGCCCGCACCGACATCTTCGGCGAGGAGTTCCTGCTCGCCCGCCCGCTGCTCACCGCGATCCGCGGCGAGGAGCCGACCGTGCTGCTGATCGACGAGATGGACAAGGCCGACGTCGAGGTGGAGGCGCTGCTGCTGGAGGTGCTCAGCGACTTCCAGGTCACCGTCCCCGAGCTGGGCACCATCACCGCCGAACGCCGCCCCTTCGTGCTGCTCACCTCGAACGCCACCCGCGAGCTCTCCGAGGCGCTGCGCCGCCGCTGCCTCTTCCTCCACCTCGACTACCCCGAGGCCGAGTTGGAGCGCCGCATCGTCCGGCTCAAGGTGCCCGGCCTGGACGAGACGCTGGCCGAGTCGCTGGTCCGGGTGGTCGGCGCGCTGCGCGCGATGGAGCTGCGCAAGGCCCCGTCCGTCGCCGAGACCATCGACTGGGCCCGCACCCTGCTGGCGCTCGGCGCCGCCACCCTGGACGAGACGGTCGTCCGGGACACCCTCGGCGTGATCCTCAAGCACCAGGACGACGTCCGCAAGGCCGCCCAGAAGCTCACCCTCGCATGACGACGCCCCGGGAGGCCGACACCGCCGCCCGCCTCACCGGCCTGGTCCGCGCCCTGCGCGGGCACGGCCTGCGGATCGGCCCGGCCGAGACGGTGGACGCCGCCGCCGTCCTGGACGTCCTCGGCTTCGCCGACCGCGAGCAGATGCGGGCCGGCCTGGCCGCCGCCCTGCTCCGCTCGGAGGCCCAACGGACCGTCTACGACGCCGCCTTCGACCTGTTCTTCCCGCTCGGTGTCGGCACCCCGGAGGCCGTCCGGGCCGACCCGCCGCCCGTCCCCGACGACCCCGAACCGCCGCGCTTCGGCCGCCCCGACCCGCTGCGCGAGCAGCTGCGCGAGCGCCTCGCCGCCGCGCTGGCCGCCGACGACCGCGCCGCCCAGGCCCGGCTGGCCGGCGAGCTGATCGAGGCCTTCGGCCGGTACGGCACCGGAGGCTCCCCCGGCAGCGGGGGCTCCCCCGGCTCCGGCGGCTGGTCCGCCCAGCAGGCGCTCGGCCGGCTCGCCCCCGAGACGCTGCTCGCCCGCGTCCTCGCCGCCCTGCGCGAGCGGCCCGGCGACCAGGGCCCCGCCGACCGGGACCTCTCCGACCGGGTGCTCGCCGACGAGATCCGCCGCCGCATCCGGGACTTCCGCGCGATGGCCGCCGGCGAGGCCCGCCGCCGGGTCTCCGAGCTGCGCGGCCCCGAGCGGATCGCCGAACGCGCCGTCGCCCCCACCGCCGACCGGGTCGACTTCCTCTACGCCGGCCGCGACCAGCTCGCCGAACTGCGCCGCACCGTCCACCCGTTGGCCCGCAAGCTGGCCACCCGGCTGGCCACCCGGCGCCGGCGCGCCGCCCGCGGCGAGATCGACCTGCGCCGCACCCTGCGCCGCTCGCTGGGCACCGGCGGGGTGCCGCTGCGCCCCGCGTACCGGCGGCGCCGCCCGGCCCGCCCGGAGCTGGTGCTGCTGTGCGACGTCTCCGGCTCGGTGGCGGGCTTCGCCGACTTCACCATGCTGCTGGTGCAGGCGATGGGCGAACAGTTCAGCAAGGTCCGGGTGTTCGCCTTCGTCAACCGCACCGCCGAGGTGACCGGCCTGCTGCGCGGCGGCGACGACCCGGCACGCCTGGCCGCCCGGATCCTCGCCGAGGCCGAGGTCACGGGCTACCACGGCAACAGCGACTACGGCTCCGCACTCGGGGAGTTCGCCGAGCGGCACCTGGACGCCGTCGGCCCGCGCACCTGCGTCCTGGTCCTCGGCGACGCCAGGAACAACCACCGCGACCCCAACCCGGACGCGCTGCGCCGGATCGCCGCCCGGGCCCGCCGGGTGTTCTGGCTCAACCCCGAACAGCCCTCGCTCTGGCCGACCGGCGACTCCGCCGCCCTCGTCTACGCGGGCGTGGTGGAGATGCACTCCTGCCGCAACGCCCGCCGCCTCGGCGAGCTGATCGCCCGCCTCCTGCCGGTCTGACACCGGGCGCGGCCCCCGAGGCCGCGCCCGGTGCTCCCGCCGGCTACTTGTCCAGGTGCGCCAGGAAGTCCAGCAGAGCCTCGGTGACCTCGGCCGGGCGCTCCTGCTGCGTCCAGTGGCCGGTGTCCGGCAGCCGGACGTGCCGGTGCAGCCGGGGCGTCAGGTGCGTCAGCAGGTACTGGACCGCCTCCGGGGCGATCATCGCGTTCACCAGGTCCCGCTCGCCGACCACGAACAGCGCGGGCACGTCGATCCGCTGGCCGACGAACGCCGTCATCAGCTCGCTGTTCCGGTCGATGTTGCGGTACCAGTTGAGGCCCCCGGTGAAGGCGTTCTCGCCGTGCCGGGCGTAGTCGGCGGCGAACACGTCGAGATCCTCGTCGGTGAGCCAGTCCGGCAGGCTCTCCGGCTCCGGGACGGTGTCCAGCAGCTTCTTTCCCTCGGGGACGATCCACGGTCGCGGCTCGCCGTCGGGCTGGATGCCGCAGAGGATGCGGCGCAGGCTGGACTTGACGTCGGCCGCCAGCTCGGCGTCGGCGCGGCCCGGCTCCTGGAAGTAGATCTGATAGAAGCCCTCGCCGAAGTTCTCCCGGGCCGCAGACAGGGTGCCGGGCCCGGCCGGCAGCGGCGGCACGCTCAGCCCGGCCACTCCGCGCACCAGGTCCGGCCGCAGCGCCGCGGCGGCCCAGGCCACCGGCGCGCCCCAGTCGTGCCCGACCACGACGGCCTTCTCCTCGCCGAGCGCGGCGATCAGCGCCGTCACGTCGCCGACCAGGTGCAGCAGGGTGTAGGCGTCGATCCGCTCGGGCTGCTCGCTGCGGGCGTACCCGCGCTGGTCCGGCGCGACGACCCGGTAGCCGGCCTCGGCGAGCGGCGCGAACTGGTGGCGCCAGGAGTACCAGCTCTCCGGGAAGCCGTGCAGCAGCAGGACCAGCGGCCCCTCGCCCTGCTCCGCGTAGTGCAGCCGTACGCCGTTCACCACGACCTCGCCGTGCTTGATCGCGTCGTTCAACTCGCAACTCCCCATCCGGTGACAACATCCGGTGACAACATCCGGTGACAACATCCGTTCACTCCCGACCCTGCCCAGTCGGCCGCCCCCGGAACCCCGGCCGCCGAACGCGGCCGAGGCCGCCCCGGAACCCCGGGACGGCCTCGGCCTGACGTCGGCTGACGTGGCGTCAGTTCACGGTGTAGCTGTACGGGATCGCCGCGAGCACCGAACCGGTGGTGTTCAGGGCGTTGTTGGCGGTGGCCACGCCGGTCGGGCCGGACACCAGGTACAGCACGCCCTTGACGGTGCTGCCCTTCGGGCCGGTCGGGGTCAGCGTCACCTGGAGCGTGCCGGTGGCGCCGGGGGCGACGGTCACCGGGGTGGCGGCCGCGGCCGAGGCGTTCACCGAGGCGGCGTACGGGTCACCGGTGCTGGAGGTCAGCGCCGGGTCGAAGGCCTGGGTGTGCGCGGTGGCCGTGATGGTGGAGGTGCCGGCCGGCGCGCCGCCGGTGCCGAACGGGCCGATCTGCTGGACGAAGGTGCTCCAGGTGCCGGGGACGACCGGCTGCTCGGCGGTGCCGTTGTCGGTGACGACCGAGACGGTGGAGCCGTCCTGGGCCTTCTTCAGGTCGCCGAACAGGTCCGGCGAGCCCGTGGTGGCACTCAGCTCGATCTGCGCCGGCGTCGAGGACGCCGCCACGGCCTTGAGCCGGTCGGTGCCCGGCGGCACCAGGAAGGACGGCACCGCGGAGCTGAGGCTCAGCGGCAGGGTGACGGTCGCCGAGGTGCCCTGCGGCACCAGCGGCACGTCCACCCGGCGGTCCAGCCGGCCGTCGGCCGCGATCCGCTGGGTCGCGACGGTGTTGTTGGTGTAGTTCACCTGGACGGTGACCGGCTTGCCGGCCGCCAGCTTCGTGTGGGCGTCGTTGGGCAGGCCGGCCGCGGTGGCCTGGTTCTGGTTGAACGCGATGGTGCCGGTGAAGTCCTGGGCGAGCTCCTGGCCGCTGACCGGGCCGAGCACGTTCAGGACGAACCGCCAGCGGCCGGCGGCCGGGTTGACGGCGGTGGCCGAGACGCCGTTGCCGGTGCCCGCCAGGTTGCCCTGGGCGTCGAACTGCCCGTTGCCCTCGATGTCGACCGGGGTGCCGTTCGGGCTGATCAGCGCGCCCTGCATGAGCAGCTTCGGGTCCTTGCCGACGGTCAGTCCGACCCGCAGGTCCTTCTGGCCCTTCGGGACGTCGAAGGCGTACGAGAAGCTCTGCGTCGGCGAGGCGCTGCGGCCGTTGCCGCCGGTGATGGTGCCGGTGAAGGTGCCCTTGCCCTGGTTGACCGGGACGAGGCTGCGCAGCACGACCGGGACGCTGGTGGTGTTGCCGTTGGAGCCGGAGACCAGGACGGCCTCGCTGGAGTCGCCGCTGGTGGCCGGGGTGGTGAGCTGGACCTTGAGGGTCTTGGTCTGGCCCGGCTTCAGGTCGGTGGTGCCGGGGCTCACGGCGCCGGCCGGCACCGCGCGCTGGGTGGCGGTGCCGAGCTCGACGGCGCCGTTGTAGCCGGCCTGACCGGCCGGGGTGTAGAGGACGGCGGTCCACTCGCCGGCCACCGGGTGCGGGACGTCCACCAGGCCGAAGTCGGCCGGGGTGGCGCCGCCCTGCGGACGGGTGTTGGTCTCGAAGCGGCCCGAGGGGTCGAGCAGCGTCATCCGGACCACCGGCCCGTTGGTGACCGGGTTGGGCGCGCCCTGCCAGGCGATCGAGGCCGCGAGGCGGTCGGCGCCGGCCGGGACGGTGAACTTGACCTGCTTCTGCACCCAGTCCGCGCCGTTGGTCGCGTACTTGAAGGTGTCCTTCGAGGACGGGTCCAGCTGGACGGTCTGCCGGTTGCTCGACTGCGGCGCGAAGCCGCGGGTCGTGGCGCTCACCGTCTGGGTGCTGTCACTGGTGTTGGTGACGGACACGTCGGCGGTGTGGGTCGAGCCGGGGGCGCCGGCGATGTCGACCTGGCCGGTGTTGACCACGACGGTCTTCGCACCGTCGGTGCCATCCCCGTCGTCGTAGCCGCGGGCGGCCTCGACGGCGGCGCGGACGTTCAGCAGGCCGGCGCCCTGCTCCTCGGCCGGCACGCCGAGGTCGGTGGCGGTGCCGGTGAGGAACTTCTTCACCAGCGCCGGGGCGGGCGAGTCGCCGCCGTGGGTGTCGCGGTAGGCCTGGATGACCAGGGCCGCGGCGCCGGTGACGAACGGGGCCGACTGGCTGGTGCCGCCGAACGGCTGGATCGGCGAGGGCTGCCCGTTGTAGCCCGTGCAGTCCGTGTACTTGCTGGTGTCGGGCGTGCACAGCGCCCAGTCCGACTCGCCCGGCGCGACCAGGTCGACGGTCCGGCCGGCCTGGGTGAAGCCGCCCGAGGAGAGCGCGGAGATGCGGCTGTTGCTCCAGGTCTTGTTGGAGAACTGGGAGGCCGCGTAACCGGTCTGCTGGTAGTTCTGGTTGTCCGTCGAGGCGCCGACCGCGATCACGGACGGGTCGGTGGCCGGGGTGCCGATCGTGCCGCTGAGGCCGGCGTCACCGGTGGAGACCGCGACGGTGACACCGGCCTTGACGGCCTGCTCGTTGAAGAGCGAGATGGTGTCGTGCGCGCCGCTGTCCGGGGTGACGTTGCCGCCGAAGGACTCGTTCAGCACGTCCACGTGGGCGACCCGCACCGCGTAGTCGATCGACTGGAGGATCGACGAGTTGGACATCATCTCGCCGCCGGCCTTCAGCGCGACCAGGTCGGCGTCCGGAGCGAGGCCGCGGATGCGGATGTTGCAGCCGGCCGGGAGCGGGTGCGAGGAGTTGACGAACTTGGAGACGTCGTAGACCTGGCGGCCCTGGGCGATGACCGCCGAGGCGTCGCCGAAGGCCTCGGCCGCGCCGGTCGGCGCGTCCCAGCCGTCGCCCGCGAAGTCCTGGTAGTCGACCACGGCGTGCGAGCCATCGGCCCGGATGAAGTCCGGGTTGTTCGGGTCGAGGCCGTCCGCGATGTAGGCGACCTTGACGCCCTTGCCGGTGGCGAGGTCCTCAACGCCGGGCTTGCCGTTGCCGGTGACGGCCCGGGTCGAGTAGAGGCCCTCGGGCTCCAGCAGCGGCTTGGCCGGGTCGGCGGGGCAGACCGTGTTGGTCGCGTTCTCCTCCGCCCCCTGGCCGTTACTGCCCGAAACGGCCTGCGGAGCGGCGTCGGCCTTGGGCGCCTTGGCGGCGGCGGTGTCCTTGGCCGCCTTCGCCTTGGCGGCGGCCGGCGGGGCGACCTGGACCTGGGCGTCCGCCACCACGGAGGAGACGGCCGGGTCGGCCTGGAGCTGGGCCCGCAGGGCGGGGCTGACCGTGGCCGAGAAGGCGTTGCCGACCACGAAACTCTTGATATCGGTGCCGCCGCCGGCCTTGACCTTGTTCAGCAGCGGCGCCTGTGCGTCGGCGGTCTTCTGCTGCCGGGCGCCGAGGTGGCCGTGGTCGGCCGGGGCGTCCGCGATCTGGTCCTTCATGATGACGATCACCGGCACCGGGGACCCGTCCGTGGACGCCGCCTGGGCGTTCTGCGGTTCGGGGGCCGGGGCCGCGGTCGCGATGGTCCCGAGGCTCAGGACCATGGACGCGGCGGTCACCGTGACGGCGGCCGCTAGCTGGGTTTTCCGCCAGCCGATCATATAAATCCTCTCGTCAGATGGACAGCTGACGCATTCCAACGCACCTGAGAGGATCACGACAAGGGGGTAAATCCCCATCAGAAAGTAAAGTTGACCATCAATCAGTAAAATTCGGAGAGGAAATCGGGTCGAATCCGCATCTTTCAGCCGATCGGCCCTTACCGGATCCGGACGGCCGGCACGGGAGAGCCCCGGCGGACTCCCTTCCCACGCCGCCGCCCGGCGAAACGGCCGCCACGGCGCCCGGGCGCCCCGCGACGGGAGCCGCCACGGGACGCCCGGCCCGGCCTCAGGCGCCGGCCAGCCGCTCCTGAGCGTCCGCCAGGTCCTCGGCGGTGGGCGCGTCGTCCTGGGTCAGCCGGTGGCGCCAGTAGCCGGTGAAGTCGATGTCCTCCTTCGGCACCCCCTGCTCCTCGATCAGGAGCCGGCGGACCTCCCGGACCGCCCCCGCCTCCCCGGCCAGCCAGACGAAGGGCTCACCCCCGGGCAGCACGCCGTCCCGGAACGCCTCGGTCAGCACGGTGCCCGGGGCCGCGCCGTCGCGGTACAGCCACTCCACCTCCAGCTCGGCGCGGCTCTCCAGCTCCTGGCGTTCCGCCTGGTCGGCGACCTCGATCCACACGTACGCCCGCACCCCCTCGGGCAGCACCCCGAGCAGCGTCGCGAGCGCCGGCAGCGCGGTCTCGTCGCCCGCCAGCAGCACCCAGTCGGCCTCCGTGGCGGCCTCGACGAAGGGAACCCGCGGGGCGTACAGGGCGGAGGGGCCGACCATCCCGAGCCGGTCCCCCGGCGCGGCCCGCTCCGCCCAGGCGGCGGCCGGGCCGGAGTCCCCGTGCAGCACGAAGTCGATCTCGACCAGCCGGGCGCCGGGCCGCCGGCCGCGCAGGGTGAAGCTGCGCAGCAGCGGGCGCTCGGCCTCCGGGATCGCCAGGTAGGCCTGGTACCAGCCCATCGGGTCGTCCTGCCGGGCGGGCAGCACCGGCTCGCGCTGCCCGGGGCGCGGGAAGCAGAGCTTCAGCTGCTGGTCCGGGGCGGTCCCGACGGCGTCGGGGAGTTCCTCGGCGGCGAAGGTGATCCGGGCGGTGCGCGGTGTGATCCGGCGGACCTCGACGACCTCGACGAAGGTGACGGGCAATGTCATCGCGAAACCCCTTCGATTGGTAACCTTACGGCATAAAGAGTTGCCGTCGGAGCGATACTTTACGCCATAAGGAGATGTCGGATGACCGTCTACGCCGGACAGGGCGACGCCCACCGCGCGCTCGCCCTGCTCTGGGGCGCGCCCGAGGAGCCGCGCGCCGGGCGCAGCGGCCCCAAGCCGGGCCTGAGCGTCGACGCGATCGTGTCCGCCGGAATCGCGGTGGCCGACGCCGAGGGCATGGCCGCGCTGTCGATGCGCGCCGTGGGCGAACGGCTCGGCCGCACCGCGATGGCGCTCTACACCTATGTGCCCGGCAAGGCCGAACTGCTCGACCTGATGCACGACCGGGCGCTCGCCGAACTCGCCACCGAACCCCCCTCGGGAGTTCCCGCCGAATTCCCCGGCGGACTCCCGGTGGCCGACACCTGGCGGGAAGCCGTCACCGCCTGGGCCGAGGCCCTGTACGCCTGCTACCTGCGCCACCCCTGGGTACTCCAGGTCTCGCAAGCCCGCCCGGTCCTCGGCCCCGCCGAACTCGCCGCGATGGAGGCGCTGTTGCGCGCACTGCGGCCGGCCGGCCTGGCACCGGCGCGGCTGCGCGGGGCGGTCGCCGCGCTCTGGCAGTTCGTCCGCGGCCTGGCCGCCACCACCGCCGACGCGCGCGGCGCGGCCGCCGCCACCGGGATCGCCGACGAGGACTGGTGGGCCACCCGCTCCGCCCGACTCGCCGAGCTGGCACCGGACTTCGCGGAACGCTTCCCCCTGCTCGTCGCCCTGCAGAGCACCGGCGGCGGCGCCCCCGAGGACGGCCACCGGGAGGCCTTCCGCGCCGGGCTCGCCGTCCTGCTCGACGGCATCGCGGCGGGGGCGCCCTCAGACGATCAGGGCGTGCGCTGACCGTGCCGGGCGCGTTCCAGCCCTGCCGCGCATCCGCTAACCGTGCCGGGCGGCGGGGAGCGCCAGCAGGACACCCAGCACCACCAGGGTGGAGTACCCGGCGATCTCGTGGCCGGCCGGCACCAGGACCCGGACGAAGCCGAACAGCCGGAAGCCCTCGATCCAGGTGGACAGCAGGCCGGAGGCGCCGCCGACGATCAACACGGAGCCGAGGTAGCCGAGCAGGGTCTTCATGCTCCCGAGCCTAGGAATCCGGCCCTCCGCCGGACATCCGACTTTCGGTGCGGGCCGACGCCACCAAAGTCGTCCCTTCCGCGCGGCTCCGACCCGGCTCCGGACGGTTCCTCACCGCCCGGCCCGGCTCCGGACGGCCCGGCCCGACTCCGGACGGCTCCGGACGGCTCAGCCCGGCTCCGGACGGAGCAGCAGGCCCGGCGGCCCGGCGGCGGCGCGGGTACGTTCGCCGTGTGTTCCCCACCCGCACACCCCTGAAGTCGCCCTCCGCCGCCGTGACCGCGGCCGGAGCCGCCGCCTGCGCCGTCCTGGTCCTCGCCGTCACCGCCCCGGCCTCCCTCGCCCAGGACTCCGTCCCCGCCGTCGGCGGGGAGCGGCTCGGCCACCCGGCCGTCCAGGTCGCGCCGCTGGCCGGGGCGCCCGCGCTGCCGTCCGACCTGACCGGCCGCTCCTGGCTGGTCGCCGACGCGGCCACCGGCGAGGTGCTCGCCGCCCGCGACGCCCACCTGCCGCTGCCCCCGGCCAGCACCCTCAAGATGCTGTTCGCGGACACCGTGCTGCCCAAGCTCGACCGCACCACCGAGCACAAGGTCACCACGACCGAGCTCGCCAGCCTCGGCGCCGGCAGCAGCCTGGTCGGAGTCAAGGAGAACCTGCCCTACCGGGTCGAGGACCTCTGGCGGGGCGTCTTCCTCAGCTCCGGCAACGACGCCGTCCACGTCCTCGCCCACATGAACGGCGGCATCCAGCAGACCGTCACCGAGATGCAGGAGCGCGCCCGGGCGCTCCAGGCCCGCGACACCAAGGTCGTCTCCCCCGACGGCTACGACATGGACGGCCAGGTCTCCTCCGCCTACGACCTCACGCTCTTCGCCCGGGCCGGGCTGCGCAACGCCGACTTCCGCTCCTACTGCGCCACCCGCACCGCGCGCTTCCCCGGCGGACTGGACAAGCTCACCGGCCAGCGCACCAGCTTCGACATCGCCAACACCGACCGGCTGCTCGGCAAGTACCCCGGCCTGATCGGCGTCAAGAACGGCTACACCACCAACGCGGGCGCCACCTTCACCGGCGCCGCCGAACGCGACGGCCGCACCCTGCTGGTCACGGTGATGCACCCGGACGCGCAGGGCAGGGTCTACGACGAGGCCGCCAGCCTGCTCGACTGGGGCTTCGCGGCCGCCGGGAAGGTCCAGCCGGTCGGCAAGCTGGTCGACGACACCGCCGCCCCCGCCCCCGCCGGGCCGTCCGCCGCCGCTGGCGGGGCCGAGGCCGGCGAGCAGCTGCCGCCCTGGTCCCGTCCGCCGCTGACCAGCGGCTCCGGCTCGGGCCTCGCCCCCGCCGTCTGGACCGCCGCCGTCCTCGCCACCGCCCTCGCCGCCTGGGCCACCGCCCGCGTCACCGCCCGCCGCCGCACCGCGTCCGCCGCGTCCGCCGCGGCGTACGACGGGGGCGGGGCGACCGCCGTCGGGGGCGCCACCGGCGCCACCGGCGTCGGCGGCCACGGCCGGCACCGCCTCACCCGCCGCGCCCGCACCCTGCTCCGCACCGCCCGGACCGGCGGGCCTCCCCGTACCACCCGCGGGCCCCGCGGGACCACACCCGACTGACCGGCGAGGACGGACGGCCGTGGAACTCTGGCTGCTGAACCACTTCTCCACCACCGAGCTCACGTTCCTGGTCGTCGGCGGCTTCGTCGTCCTGGCCGTGGCCTGCAGCCTCCTCACCACCCGCCGCTTCCCCGCCCTCACCGGTGGCGAGAACAACGACATGGTCGGCGTGGTGCTCGGCATGTTCGGGGCGATCTACGGCATCATCCTCGCCTTCGTCATCGTCAACCTGTGGACCGAGCTCCAGGACACCCAGAAGGTGGTCTCCACCGAGGCGACGTCGATCTCCCAGATCGCCCGCGACGCCAAGGCCTTCCCGCCCGACGTCCAGACCGCCGTGAACGCCTCGATCCACGACTACGTGCACGCCGTGGTCGAGCAGCAGTGGCCGCTGATGAGGGCCGGCCGCGGCGACTTCACAGTGACGGCCGCCAAGGTGGACCGGATGTACCAGGTGCTGCGCGAGTACGAGCCCCAGTCCCAGTCCGAACAGGCCTTCTACACCGAGGCGTTGGGCAGCCTCAACGACGCGGTCGGGCAGCGCCGGGACCGGATCAACGAGAGCCGCAACGAACTGCCGGTCCTGCTCCAGGTGCTGATCGTGGGCGGCGCGCTGGTGATCCTCGCGCTGACCCTGCTGTACGGGCTGCGCAGCCCGAAGGTGCGGCTGCTGTTCGTCGGCTCGGTGGCCGCGCTGATCGGGTTCAGCCTGCTGCTGGTCCTGGTACTGGACCGGCCCTTCGCCGGGGACCTCAGCGTGAGCCCGACGCCCTTCAAGGAGAGCGCGCTGGCGCAGTTCTGGTGACCGCCCGTCTCCGCTGCCCGGGATGGTGCCCGGGGCCCTCTAGACTTCCGGCCATGACCACGCCCGACCCCTCCGCCGCGGACCGGCTCGCCCGGATCGTCCAGCTCTCCTCCGGGAGCTACCTGCTCGTCACCACGTACAGGAAGGACGGCACCGCCGTGCCGACCCCGGTGTGGGTGGTGCGCGACGGGGAGGCGCTCGGGGTCTGGACCGTCGCGGACTCCTGGAAGGTCAAGCGGATCCGCAACCGCGCCGACGTGCTGGTCGGCCCGTGCGACGTCAAGGGCCGCCCGACCGGCGAGCAGTACCCCGCCACCGCCGAGCTCCTCGGCCCCGAGCGCACCGCCGCCTACCGCACCCTGCTGCGCCAGAAGTACGGCCTGCTCGGCGTGCTCACCCTGCTCGGCAGCCGGCTGCGGCGCGGCGAGCGCGGCACCGTCGGCATCCGGATCACGCTGACGGACTGAGCGCTGACGGACCGGGCTACGGGTGCGGGCCGGCCAGTGCGCTGGGCAGCCCGACGAACCCCGACTCCGGCCCGAACCGCTCCTCCAGCCCGTCCGCCAGGGCGGTCAGCGCGGCCGCGCCGTCGCCGTGGAAGGACGAGCCGTGCATCACCGCCAGGGTGCGCGGGCGCAGCTCGGCCAGGGAGCGCAGCGCGGTCGCGGCGGCCGTCAGGCAGGAGGTCTGGCGGAACAGCCCCTCGGATTCCAGGGCCGATTCGACCAGGTCGGCGTCGGTGACGGCGGGCCCGTTGCCGAGGTGGGTGAACAGGTCGCCGCAGAACAGGGTGCGGGTCTGCTCCTCGAACAGCACCCGCGCCTCCCAGCCGTGCGGCACGTGCGCGGTGTTGATGTTGCGCACCCGGCGGCGCACCTGGCGCCCGCCGAGGTCCAGCACCTCGCCGTCGTCCATCGGCACCGGCGGGCGGTCGGCCAGGTCGTTCAGCGAGACCAGGCAGCCGAGCGTGTTGTGCGCGACCCGCGCGTGCGGGGCCGCGGCGAGGAACTCGTTCATCGCCCCGCACTCGTCCGCCTCGACGTGGCCGAAGGTCACCCACCGCAGCCGCTCCACCGGCAGCACCCGGCCGACCGCCTCGGACACCGCCGGGAACAGCGAGCGCATCCCGGTGTGGAAGATCAGCGGCTCCTCGGCGTCGACCAGGAACTGGTTGAAGGTGAACCCGGCGGGCGGGGCGATCTCCGGGACGAAGGTCGAGATCCGGTAGATGCGTTCGGCGATCTCGTCGATGCGTGTGTCCATGGGCCCGTTGCCTACCCGAGCCGCCCGGGGCCGGCGCTCAGGCGGCACCGGACATGCCGCCCGCGTCGCCGGTTCGGCCGAGCGGCGCGGCTCCGACCGGTCGCCGCGGAACCCGCCCGGGCGGCGTGGCAGGCTGGCGGCCATGGACGAGAACGAGGCCGGACCGCTCCCGCTGCTGGTGGTGGACGGCGCGAACGTGGTCGGATCGGTGCCGGACGGCTGGTGGCGCGACCGGCGGGGCGCCGCCGAGCGGCTGCGGGACGCGCTGGTGGCCGTCGCCGAACGGGGCGTGCCGGAGCACCCCGGCCCGTTGGAGGTGGTGCTGGTCGTCGAGGGCGCGGCCCGGGGGGTGGACGGCGTGCCCGGAGTACGGGTGGTGGCGGCGAGCGGCAGCGGCGACGACCGGATCGTGGAGCTGGTCCGGGCCGAGAAGACCCGAGACCCCGCCCGCACCTGCCTGGTCGCCACCGCCGACCGCGAACTGCGGGCCCGGGTCGGCGTGTCGGGTGCCACCGCCATCGGGCCGCGCAGCGTTCGGCCGTAGCCCTGCGATATGTCTAGTCGGCCTGGGTGGCGTACATGCCCCAGTGGATCGACGGGTCCGAGGTGTGCGCGGTGAACAGCAGGTCCCGGCCCGGGCGGGCGGGGACCTCCACCGAGCCGACGCCGGTGGAGTCGACCGGGCACTGGACCGTGAAGTCGACCGGCGCCGCGCCGCCGATGTGCACGTCCACCGAGCCGCCGCCCCGGCAGCCGAGCGTGAACGTGAACGGCTGCGACGGGTTCACCGAGGCCGTCACGGCGCCGCCGTCGCCGATCCAGTCCGGTATCCAGATCAGCCCCTCCGGCCCCGGGTGCGGCAGGATCTCGCCCGTCCCCGGCTGGCCGGGAACCGCGGCGGGCGCCTCGGCCCCGCTCCCGGCCGGCTGCGCCACCGCCGTCCCGGCGAGGGCGAGCACCGCCCCCACCGCCCCGGCCACCGCCGCGAAGCCGTGCTTCCCCGTACGCTTCATCGCTGGTTCCCCCTTCGGTGTTCCTCGGTCCGCACGCCCGGTGTTCGGCGTGCGGAGCAAACCTACGACGCCCCACTGACAAGGGACACCCGCCGGGGCGCCGCCCGGCGGAGCGGCCTGGCACCGCCGGTTCGGGAACGTACGGGAACCGGTTCCGGAACGTACGGGAACCAACCGCGTCGCCCGTCCGACTGCTGGGGGGTGAGTGCGAAGTCGCCGGGAGTCCGGCCGTTGAGTGTGCTGGCGGGGTTCGTCCTGCTGCTGGTGGTGGTGTTCGTGGTGGCCTACGGGGTGGGGCGCCAGGTCGGCCCGGTCGCGCCCGGGTTGCGGCCCGGTAGCGGGGGCGGCGCGTCGCCCGGGATGGACGGGCACGGCATGGGCGGGATGCGGTGAGCGCCGTCGCCGAGCCCGTGGTCGCCACCGATCTGGCGGTCGGCGGGATGACCTGCGCGGCGTGCGTGGGCCGGGTGGAGAAGCGGCTGGCCCGGATCGACGGGGTGACGGCCGGGGTGAACCTGGCGACCGGACGGGCCCGGGTGCTGCACCCGGCCGGGGTGCCGGTCGCGGAGCTGGTGGCGGCGGTCGAGCGGGCGGGCTACACCGCCGAGCCGCTGCCCGCGGGGGCGCCGGTCGGGGTGGCGGCGGAGGAGCCGGACGAGCGGTGGCGGCTGCTGGTCACCGCCCTGCTGGCCGTCCCGGTGCTGGTGCTGTCGATGGTGCCGTCGGCGCAGTTCACCGCCTGGCAGTGGGTCTGCTTCGCGCTCGCCGTCCCGGTGGTGACCTGGGGGTCGGCCGGGTTCCACCTCCGCGCCCTGCGGGGGCTGCGGCACGCGGCGGCGACCATGGACACCCTGGTCAGCCTGGGTGTGGTGGCCTCCTTCGGCTGGTCCGCGTACGCGCTGTTCCTCGGCGGGGCGGGCGATCCGGACATGCGGATGCCCTTCTCGCTGACCGCCGACGGCGGCGGCACCGCGCACGTGTACCTGGAGGCGGCGGTCGGCGTACCGCTGTTCGTGCTGGCCGGGCGGCTGCTGGAGGGCCGGGTGCGGCGGCGCAGCGGGTCCGCGCTGCGGTCGCTGGCCGAGCTGGGCGCCAAGCAGGTGTGCCTGCGGGGGGCGGACGGCGAGGAGCGCCTGGTGCCGATCGAACTGCTGCTGCCCGGGCAGGAGTTCGTGGTGCGGCCGGGCGAACGGGTGGCCACCGACGGGGTGGTGGTCGACGGGGGTTCGGCACTCGACCTGAGCCTGCTGACCGGGGAGAGCGTGCCGGTCGAGGTCGGCCCCGGGGACCGGGTGGCGGGCGCGACGGTGAACGTGGGCGGCGCCCTGGTGGTGCGGGCCACGGCGGTCGGCGCGGACACCCAACTGGCCCGGATCACCGCGCTGGTGGCGGAGGCCCAGGCCGGCAAGGCGCGGGCGCAGCGGCTGGCGGACGCGGTGGCCGGGGTGTTCGTGCCCTGCGTGCTGGCGGTCGCGGCGAGCGTGCTGGGCTTCTGGCTGGGCGCGGGCGCGGCCCCGCAGGCGGCGGTGACGGCGGCGGTCGCGGTGCTGGTGGTGGCCTGCCCGTGCGCGCTCGGGCTGGCCACGCCGACGGCGCTGCTGGCGGCGACCGGGCGGGGAGCGGAGCTGGGCGTGCTGGTGCGCGGCCCGGAGGTGCTGGAGAGCCTGCGCCGGGTGGACACGGTGGTGATGGACAAGACCGGGACGCTGACCACCGGCCGGATGGAACTGACCGCCGTCATCACCGCGGACGGTCCCACGCAGGACGAGGCCCTGCGATTGGCCGGCGCGGTCGAGCACCGCTCCGAACACCCGATCGGCCGGGCCGTCGCGGCGGCGGCCCGCGAGCGCTGCGGGCCGCTGCCGGCCGTGACCGGCTTCGCGGCCGCCACCGGGCTCGGGGTGTCCGGGACGGTCGAGGGCCGGGCCGTCCGGGTCGGGCGGCCGGACGACGCCGCGCTGCCGCTGGCCCTGGCCGAGGCGGTGGCGCAGGCCGGGGAGGCGGGCCGCACGGCCGTCGTGGTCGAGCTGGACGAGCGGCCGGCGGCCGTCCTGGCGGTCGGCGACACGGTGCGCTCGGGGAGCTGGCGGGCCCTGCACCGGCTGCGCGGACTGGGCCTGGAGACCGTACTGCTGACCGGGGACGGCCCCGGCGCCGCCCGGGCGGTGGCCGCCGAGCTGGGCATCGAGCGGGTGCACTCCTCGGCCTCCCCCGAGCGCAAGGCCGAGGTGGTGGCCGAACTGCGCGCCGCCGGACGGACGGTCGCGGTGGTCGGCGACGGCGTCAACGACGCGGTGGCACTGGCCTCGGCGGACCTCGGGGTGGCGCTGGCCTCCGGCAGCGACGCCGCGATCGGCGCGGCCGGGCTGACCCTGGTGCGCGGCGACATCGAGGCGGTGGTGGACGCCGTACGGCTGGCCCGGCAGACCCTGGCGACCATCCGGGCCAACCTGCTCTGGGCCTTCGGCTACAACCTGGTGCTGATCCCGCTGGCCGCGGTCGGACTGCTCAACCCGATGCTGGCGGCGGTCGCCATGTCGCTCAGCTCGCTGCTCGTGGTGGGCAACAGCCTGCGGCTGCGCACCTGGGAACCGGGGCGGGGACAGCGCAGGGGCCAGGGACAGGGGCAGGGACGGGGACAGCGCAAGGGAGGACGACGGTGAAGGCCTGGCAGCGTCTCGGGGCGGTCGGCCCGCCGGTCGGCGCGGCGGCGCTGGCCCTGGCCCTGCTCACCGGGTGGACGGCGTTCGGCGGGGCCGGCCGTGACCGCCCGGTGGAGGCCGGACCGGGCTGGGTGCTGCTGCCGACGGCCGGCGCGGCCTCCGCCACGGCGGCCTTCTTCACGATCCGCAACCCGGGCGACATACCGGACGAACTGACCGGTGCCAGCTGGGAGTTCGGCGGCCGGATCACCCTGAAGCGGCACCTGCACCAGGGCGCGGCGGGCCGCTGGGAGCCGGCCCCGGCGCTGCCGGTGCCGGGCCGCGGCGAGCTGCGGATGACCCCGGAGGACGCGGACCTGATGATCGCCGACCCGCCGCCGCTGCGGGCCGGCCAGTGGGTGGAGTTCACCCTCACCTTCCGGCACAGCCCGCCGCTGCGGCTCGCCGCCCAGGTGCTGCCGGCGGCCGAACGGCCGCGCTGAACGGGCGCGCTGAAAACGTCAGGGCGTGTCCCGCGGACCGGAAGGATCCGCGG
>NZ_JBHUAL010000029.1:0-44619 GCF_042789775.1 Kitasatospora sp. NPDC056800
GCTCGGAGCACCACCACGCTCCCCCACCGCTCCCTGGACGCTCCGCCATCACGTACCGTGTTCGGACCACCACAGGTTTGGGTACGTACCTCGGCGCGCCCGACGGCCGGGCGCCCACCGAGCAGGAGACCCAGCGGCCCATGGACCACAACCGCATCCCCCCGACCGTACGCCGGACGTACGGCGTCGACGACCTCAGCACCGCCCCGTCGTTCGCCGGAGGCTTCATCAACTTCGGCTACTGGCAAGGGATCGACCTCGCCGACCCGACCTCCGAGGACCGGGTGCGCAGCCAGGAACAGATGTACCGGCGAGTGCTGCGGGAGTTCCCCGAGCCGCGGGAGCGGCTGCGGCTGGCGGAGGTGGGCTGCGGCCGGGGGCTGGGCGCCGCCCTCGCCCTGCGGGAGTTCCGGTTCGCGGGCGTGACGGGCGTGGACATCCACCCCGACCAGATCGAACGGGCCCGCGCCGTCAACGCGAGAGCCCTGGCAACGTACCCCGATCGGCTGGCGTACACCCTCGGCTCCGCGGACGAACTCCCCTTCTCCGACGGCTATCTGGACGGCGTCTTCTCCGTCGAGGCCGCCCAGCACTTCCGCGAACTGACCGGCTTCGCCCGCGAGTCCGCCCGCGTCCTGCGCCCCGGCGGCCGGCTCGTCGTCGCCACCTTCTTCACCGCCCCCGGCCCCGACGTCGCCGAACGCCTCAAGATCCTCCTCGCCAGCTTCGCCGACGGCCTCGACATCGCCCACCCCCTCGACGACTTCACCACCTCCCTCACCCGCACCGGCTTCACCGACATCACCACCGAATCCATCGGCGCCGACGTCTGGCCCGGCCTCGACCGCTACCTCACCGACGCCGTCCCCGCCGCCCACTGGACCCGCCACTTCCTCCCCGCCTGGCGCGACGGCCTCCTCGACTACCACGTCCTCACGGCCATCCGCATCTGACCGGCAGTGAGCGGCCCTGGACCCGTTACGGCTCCAGGGCCGCTCACGACCCGGCAGGCGGTCGTCGGGCTGAAGACCCTCGGCATGTTGCAAGCCCTCCAGGGCTGATCACGACGACCTCCGTACTCAAGGGCGGACCGCTGCGCCTCCCGTTGCAAGCCCTCCAGGGCTGATCACGACGGCCGGGGTCCACTGCTGGCCGCCGATCGGTGCGGGTTGCAAGCCCTCCAGGGCTGATCACGACCAGCGGCAGGCCTCTCCCTCCTCCAGGTCCTCGTTGTGTTGCAAGCCCCCCAGGGCTGATCACGACAGCATCCACTCGGCGGTGACCGCCTGGCGTGCCAACCGGTTGCAAGCCCTCCAGCGCTGATCACGACGGGTTGCTGGCCTCGCCAAAGGCCGGCGCCCCCAAGAGTTGCAAGCCCTCCAGGGCTGATCACGACGGCGGTGTAGGGCGCGAGGAAGGCGTTCAGGCG
Source organism: Kitasatospora sp. NPDC056800 (assembly GCF_042789775.1). Classification (NCBI taxonomy): domain Bacteria; kingdom Bacillati; phylum Actinomycetota; class Actinomycetes; order Kitasatosporales; family Streptomycetaceae; genus Kitasatospora; species Kitasatospora sp. NPDC056800. Next base: position 1,430 of record NZ_JBHUAL010000029.1, read on the forward strand.
GTGTTGCAAGCCCTCCAGGGCTGATCACGACGACCTCCGTACTCAAGGGCGGACCGCTGCGCCTCCCGTTGCAAGCCCTCCAGGGCTGATCACGACGGCCGGGGTCCACTGCTGGCCGCCGATCGGTGCGGGTTGCAAGCCCTCCAGGGCTGATCACGACCAGCGGCAGGCCTCTCCCTCCTCCAGGTCCTCGTTGTGTTGCAAGCCCCCCAGGGCTGATCACGACAGCATCCACTCGGCGGTGACCGCCTGGCGTGCCAACCGGTTGCAAGCCCTCCAGCGCTGATCACGACGGGTTGCTGGCCTCGCCAAAGGCCGGCGCCCCCAAGAGTTGCAAGCCCTCCAGGGCTGATCACGACGGCGGTGTAGGGCGCGAGGAAGGCGTTCAGGCGGTGTTGCAAGCCCTCCAGGGCTGATCACGACCGGTGGTTGTCGAGTACTGGGACATCGTGTACGCCCCCTGTTGCAAGCCCTCCAGGGCTGATCACGACACGCCGAGGTCAAGGACGAGTCGATCCGCGGCAAGTTGCAAGCCCTCCAGGGCTGATCACGACGTGGCCGCCCGTCTGGGGCGGCCCGTCCTCGCGGAGTTGCAAGCCCTCCAGGGCTGATCACGACCCGAGGGTAAAGCCCAAGGTCAAAGTACCTGCGGGCGCCACCGCAGGCAATGAAAATGCGGCGACCGGCCGGTACTGCAGCGGCACTGGTCACAGGATCTCGCCCGGCCCGCCGAGGGTGGCGCCGAGTGTTGCCCTGTCGATCATGTCCGGGGAGCGGGCGGTGTAGGTGACGATGCTGTCGTAGCTGGGGTCGATCACGCTATTGAGGGTGTGGGTGAGGGCGCGGTACTGGGCGGCGGTGAGTTCGCCGTGGAAGACGCTGCGCTGGGTCCAGTGGAGGTACTTGCGGCAGGTCTTCAGCACTTTCGGGTTGCGTTCGGCTGCGGTGTCGTAGACCAGGATGACGAACATCGGCGGCTACCACCAGGGCCGGAAGGGCTTGTACGGCGTGCCTTCCAGACACAGCCGGACGAGCTTGAGTGCTTCGAGGTGGATGAGCTCCTCGTAGCTGACCTTCCGCTTCAGCGTCCGGTGGTACACCGTCGTCGCGAGTTCCTCCCGGACGAGGGCGGCGATCTTCTTGCGGCCGTCCGCACTGAGTGCGGCGCGGCCGACTTCCGTCTCGAAGTCGCTGGGTTTGAGGTGCTTCTGGCTGGCGGCCCGTCGCAGTAGCCGTTCGGCGAGCAGGGGTTTGAAGGGTTCGGCGAGGTCGAGGGCGAGGGTGTTGCGGCGGCGGTCGGTGTCGCTGTGCAGGAAGCCGATGGCGGGGTGGAGTGGGGTGCTGCGCAGGGCGGTGAGGACGCGGGCGTAGGTGAGGGCGTTGAGGTAGCTGATGAAGGCGTTGCCGGCGTTGGTGGGTGGTCGGCGGGTTCGGCCGTTGAGGCGGAGCCAGGCGGGGAGGCGGGTGTCGAGGACGGCCCAGGCGGTGCGGCGGAAGTTGCCTTCCTGGCCCATGAGTTCGTCGGTGTCGTGGCAGTCGGGCAGGGTGGTGCGCAGGGTTTCGAGTGCCGGGTCGAGGAGGTCGGTGTCGAGGGCCCAGCGGAGGTTCTCGGCGGTGGCGAGGAGGAGTCCGCGCGCGACCGGGAGGCGTTGCGCGGGGTCGCCGGTGATCTCGACCTGTCGGCGGAGGACGGTGGCGGAGGACATGGCCTCGGCGGGCGCGAAGTGTCCGGCGTAGTTGCCGTAGTGGTCGAGGATGTGGACGGTGACGCCGTGGCGGCTGAGGAGGGACATCACGGAGGTGTTGAGGTCGACGTGCTCGAAGGCGACGAGGTCGCGGATGTCCGTGATGGGGATGCGGACGGGGCTGCCGTCGGCACGCTCGATGCGGATGCTGTCGTCCTCGCGGCGGATGCGGCAGGGTCCGGTGAGCCAGTAGGTACGGCCGACGGCGGGCATCAGTCTCCCCAGCAGTAGTCGAGGTAGGAGCAGCCGCGGCAGGCGGCACGGGTCCGGCGGTCGGGGGGTTCGGCCGAGGCGATGACGGCGCGGGCCTCGTCCTCGGCGGTCTCGGCCGCTTCCCGCGCCTCTTCGTTCCAGGGGACATCGGTGGTGCGGCGGATGAGGGGGTAGTGGACGGTGCCGCCGCGCACGTTGACGCCTCGGCGCTCCAACAGCAGGCAGTAGTGCCGGACTTGGGCGTCGTGGGCGGGCGAGGGGCTGCGGGAGGACTTGGTCTCGTGGATGACGGCCCCGGCGGTGACCCAGTCGATGCGGGCTTCGCCGAGGTCGACGTCCCGCCGTCGCGTGAACGTGGTCTCGCTCACGACCTCCCCGAAGGCGACGAGGTCGCTGCCGTCTTCGGGCCGGTAACCGCGCGTGTAGAGCCAGAGTTGGCGCGGGCAGTGGCGCAGGTACTTGATGTGGACGCCGCCGAGGCCCTGGTCGTCGCCGAGTGGACTCGCAGGGATGGGTTTCACAGGATCGTCTCCGTTTCGGCGGGCGGGCGGAGGCCCAGGACGGGGTCGTACTCGCCCTTGACGAGATGGACGCCTAGCGACCGGTCGAACGCGTGGCTGTAGGTCTTCAACTGCCCGTAGCCCAGCGGGATGAGCAGTCCGGCGGCGAGGAGCGGGTCCGCCTTCCTGCCGACCGCGAGTCGGCGGTACTCCTCGGTGTCCTCCTCCAGGAGCACCTCCACGGTGTCGAAGCGTTCGCCGAGGGACTTCGCGTACTCGGTGCGGTCGTGGAAGGGGTCGGCGAAGGTGAGGAACTCGGCGGTGAACCCGTCGCGGGCCTCCCGAGCCCTCTCAGCCCACCTGTGGCCCCAGTCGGTGTCGTAGGCGAGGGCGAGGAGGCGGTCGATGTCCTGTTCGCTGAGGTCGGTGGCGCCTTCCGCTGCCAGGGTGGTGAGCGCCGACCAGGCGGCCTCCACCGCACCCTGGTCGTACGGGCGGTGGCCGTCCGTCCGGTGGACCCGGAACTCGACCGCCCCGTCCGGGTGGAGGCCCCGACGGTTGACGCGTCCGGCGCGCTGGGCGACGGCCTCGATGGGGGCGTTCTCCACCGCGCCCCGGTCGAAGTCGAGTTGCAGCGAGACCTCCACCGTCTGCGTGGCCACGACCAGACCGCCTCGACGCGGCGCGTCGTCGGACCGGCGCTCGCGGTGGCGTTTCAGGAGTCGGCGTTCGATCTCGTCGCGGTCCTTGTTCTTGAAGCGCGAGTGGAGGAGCAGCGCGGCGTCCGGGTCGTCGGGGTGCTGCTCGCGGGCGTGGTCGGCGAGGGCGGCGAAGAGGGCCTGCCCCGCGGCAACCCTGTTGACGACCGCCAGCACGCTGTGCCCCTCGTCGATCCACCCTTCCAGCCGCGCGATGCTCTCCGGGTCCGTCAGCGCGAGCTCGTCGACGACCAGTCGGTGCCGCACCGGCGCCGTCCCGGGCTCGGCCCGGTGGCAGGTGACGGGCTGGTGCAGGCTCTCGTCGACGATGGTCAGCAGCGGCGGGGCGAGGGTCGCGGACAACACGGCGATCCTGCTGCCGAGTTGTTCCCACAGCCGCATCGCGGCGCAGAGCCGGCCGAAGGTCTCGGGGTCGTAGGCGTGGAGTTCGTCCAGGACGAACAGGGAGTTGGCCTGTTCGAGGAGGACGGAGGAATGGGTGGGCCCGGCGATGGCGGCGGCGAGGAGTTGGTGGGGCGTGGCGACGCGCAGGCGTTGGGTGAACAGGCGCATGGCGTTGGCACGGGCGCGGGCTTTGCGGGCGTCGTCCTTGGTGGGGCCGCTACAGCAGTCGTCCTCCGACGCCTCCGTGAGGAGGGTACGGGCGAGGGCGCCGTGGAGGAGGCCGATGTCGGGCTGCTTCTCCCCCGCGGCCGGGTGGAGGGTGTGCTGGAAGCGGCGTCGGGCGGCGTTGAGGGAGGCACGGTAGGGCAGGGTCCACACCACCCTGGGCATGCCCGCCATCGTCGCCAACTGCCGGGCAGCCCAGGAGAGTCCGGCCTCCGTCTTGCCGCTGCCCGTGGGGGCGATGAGGACGAGGTGGCCCACGGTCGTACCGGCGTCGTGCTGGTGCCGGTGCGGCGGGTACGGGAGCCGCGCGAGGTAGTCGGTGGGCAGCGGCATGTGGGTCTGGAGGTCCACGTGGGCGGAGCCGGCGTGGTCGGCCAGGGTGAGGGCGCCCTGGGCCAGGACGGCGAGCAGGCCCTGGTGGGCCTTCACCGGGAGCCTCCAGGCGGTGAGGACGTCCTGGAGGAGCAGGCGGGCCCGGTCGGCGAGCACCGGGTCGTTCGGCCCCGGTGGTGCGGGTTCGGTGCCGAGGGAGCCGGCCAGCCAGGCCAGGAGTTCCTGGTGCAGGCCGCGCGGGACCTGCGGCCGTGGGCCGTCCGGGCCGGGCACGTGGCCGAAGGCCTCGTCCCAGCGGGTCCGTTCGTTGTAGAGGCGGGACAGGGCGGGCTTGCCGCCGCCGAGGGAGGACGCCGCGTGGAGCGGCCGGTGGTGGCCGGCGACGAGCGTGGCGATCAGCAGGCGCTCCTCGCTGCCCCACCCCGCTGGCAGGGCCAGCAGGTCGACGTAGGCGAGGGAGAGGACCTCGTGGCGCTCGCCCCAGGGTTTGCCGCCGGGTTCGACCTGCCGTTGGAACAGTTCGGCGATCTTGCCCGCGTCGTGCAGCAGCGCCGCGACGCGTACGAGGCTCCAGAACTGCGGTTCGGTGGCGATGATGCCGGCGGCCCCGATGCGCGCCTCCAGCTGGGCGACCGCGTCGTGGACGGTCCGCAGGTGGGTGGTGAGGCGTTCGGGGTCTTCCCGGGGCAGCGACTTGGCCCGCAGGTCGGTGAGGGCGCGCCTTCGTGGTGGGGCCAAGGGTGGGGTCAGGGGTGGGGTCAGGGGGTCAGCAGCCATACGGCTTGGGTGTCCTCGTTACTGGTGGGTGCTTCTCGGTAGGCGCCGCGGACCGGTGCCGCCCCGGCGGGTTCGTCGCACCACAGGTACGGCGACCAGCGGGTGGTGAGGCGGTCGGCGGAGACGGTGTCGGCGAGGCGGTGCTCGTGGGCGGAGGGCACGTCGTGGCCGTCGGCGGGGGCGAGGGCGTGGCCGACGACCGCCCGCTCGGCAGGTTCGAGGACGACGTGGGCCAGTCCGGTGAGGTGGACGAGGTCCTGGGAGCGGCCCAGGCGCAGGGCGTGACGAGGCCGACGCAGCGCCCGGGCGAACCGGTCGCCGTCCGCTCCCGGTTCGGGCAGCCACAGGGTCAGGTGGACGTCGGCGAGGAAGGGCCGGTCCTTGGCCGTCGTACCGCCCTTTCCGGCCCGGATGCGGCCGCCGGCGGACGGGTTGCTGCCGTCGGCGGCGATCGGGTGGTAGGTCTCGGTGTCGGTGCCGTGGCCTTCCGACCAGGCCGCCATGCCGAGGACGAAGGGTTCGGCGTACGCGCCGGTGGCGGCCACCAGCAGCCCGCGGACGGTGGACGGCGGCGGCACCGGGAGAACGCGGGTGACACCGGGGAACAGCGGGTCCCGGAAGGAGGCCACGGGCGCGTGGAACGTCGCACGCAGGGCCCGTACCGGCCCGCCCGGTGGCGCCGGGGTCATCGCGGCTCCGGGTCGTCGAACCAACCGTCCAGCTCGCCCGCGCGCAGTTCCTCCGCCAGCTTGAGCAGAACAGTCCGGGGGTGGTCGACGACGATGGTGCCCTCGGCCAGCTGCCGCTCGCACTGCTTCTCGAAGACCTCGCGCGCCTGGTCGCGGAAGCCGGGCCGCCAACCGATCCGTACCGGCCCCTCCCACTCCCCCGCCCACGCTTCGAGCTCCTGGACCAGGACGTCCCCGCGCACCCGCACCCCCGTGTCGGGGTCGCTGTCGATCACGTGGCCCAGCGGGTTGATGCCGCCCTTGAAGGCGACCAGGACGATCAGCGCGGGGACCCGGTCGCCGTAGTGCAGGGCCTGCTTCGCCCCGCCGCTCAGGTGCGCGATCGCCTCGGGCAGCAGCGCGGCCCGGCGGCGCCGCTCCTCCAACGGCAGCCGGACAGCCGGCTGGTCGCGGAACGGGCCGGTGGTGGCGCCGAGCGCGGCGGCCTCCGCCACCTGGAGCGCCTGCTCCTGGGTGAGGTAGTTGGGCCGGCCCACCCCGTCCGCGCCGGGCAGGGTGAACGTGCCGATCCTCGGAAGGTCGAGCAGGAAGGGCGCGGCGAGGTCGGCGGTGTAGAACTCGTGGCCGTGCAGGACGGGTTCGGTCACCCCCCGGGACATGACGCCGAAATCCTCGGTCGGATAGGCGGGTTCGACGGACATCAGGGTGCCGAGCATGAACGGGCTGTCGCGCAGGGTGGTCGCCGCGTCGTCCTTCTTCGCACCCGCCCGCATGTAGCCGAACAGGTCGTCGTCCGCGTAACGGACCGGATCCGCCTGGGTGTTGGCCTTCTGCGCCTTGCCCTGCGCCTTGCCGACCCGGGTGACGGGGGACGGTACCGAGCCGCGCTCGACCATGGTCTCCCGGATCCAGCGACGCGCCGCCTGCGCGGACACGTACGGGTACTTGCGGCCCCTGATCCGCGCGAACTTGACGCGGGACACGGTCTCCTCGCTCCGCCCGTTGTTGGGTGCCCCGGCCTGCACGGAGAGCACCATCATCCCTGCCAGGTAAGCCATCTACGCCTGCTCCATCTCGTATGCGTCGTACTCGTCCTCGGCGTCCACGCCGAACGCCGGTTGCTCCGCCAGCTCCTCGATCTCGCGTTCCTGCTGCGGGTCGGGCTCCTTGCCGCTGATCGCGACCCCTCGGCGCTGGAGCATCACCGACACCAGCGCGAACAGGAGCATCCGCTGCTCCCAGGCGCGCGGCCGGCGCCCGATCAGCGGCTTCCACAGCTCGGGGCCCGCCAACGGCGTCTTGTTCCCGTCCAGTTGCAGACGCGTGTAGGCCTTCACCATGAGCGCGCCGAGCTGGTAGTCGTTGAGCGCGGCCCTGCGGTACTCGGCCAGGCGCCCGCGCGAGCCGTCCTGGGCGATCCAGTCGGCGATCAGCGTCGCCACCGGTTCAAGATCCGTTTCCATTCCGAAGACCTCCTCGGCGTAGGTGAAGGCGAGCCGGACCAGGGCCTCGCGGTCATCGACGCTCCACGCGCCGTCGGGATCCGCGAGGAGGCGGTGCAGCTGCCCGAGCAGCGGGCGGCTCCGCCCGTCCTCCGCCTCGAACAGCAGCCGCGCCGCCTCACTCGCGCCGCTCCTCCCGGCGTCCGGCCGGGCCAGGGCACGACGCAGCAGGTGCCAGCCACGGCGCAGCGGTGCGTTGCCGTCGACGGTGGCGAGGAAGGCCGGGACAGCGCGCCGGGTGCGGGTGACGCGCAGCCAGGGCTCCTGGTTGTCGTTCTTGAAGCTCCACAAGGTGGTCGCGCACAGGCCGTCGGTGGCGTCCCGCAGCGCGGCGAGGACGACGAGCTCGGGCCTGGCCCCGGCGGGCATCCCGGTGAAGCCTGCCTGCATGACGCGACGGGCACGCCGTACGTTACGGCGGGCGAACTCCCTTTCGGTATCCTGCTCTTGGCAGGACAAGACGGTGGCCGAACCGGCCGTCACCCAGGCGCCGTAGGGCAGCGTCCACATCGCGATCCGGCACCCCCGGCAGACCGGCCAGCCGGGGACTCCGGGCGGCAGGGTGTTCAGGGCCTTGCTGGTGTCGTACAGGGGGAGGTTCGACTTCGCCCAGACCACCACCGTACCGGCGCCGCAGAACGTGCACGGCCGCACCGGCCCGGACTGCGGGGCGTCCGGGGCGAAGAGCCTTTCGATGTCCGGCCTCAGCACGTTCGGGTCGGAGGGCCGCTTGCTGTGTGTGGCCTTCGAGTTCGGGTACAGCGCGAACAGGACCTTCCACCAGTCGTAGCGGCCGCCGCTGTCCTTGGGTGCCGTCGCGGCCGCCAGCACGTCCGCCACCAGGACGGACGCCATGGCGTCGAGGTCTGCGGCGCTCACCCGGCCCGGGACGTCGCGCTCGGCGATGACGGCCACGGCCCAGGCACCCGCCCGCTGCAAGGGATGACCGGACGCGACGAGGGCCGTCACCGTACCCACCCGAAGCCCTGGATCGTGTCCAAGCCCAGCCCCCAGGAACGGATCGCGTTCACGAACCGACCGTCAGCCTCCATCGCCACCCGCACCCGCGCCCCGATCCGCGGCGCCCCACGAACCGTGAACCGCCGCCGGGGGCCCGCCTCCAGCACCCGCAGACCGTGCGGGGCCGGCAGGCCCAACACGTCCGCTTTGTGCGCCAGGTTGTGCTGGAGGCGGTCGAGGTAGTGCTCGTCGCCCGGGAGCAGGTTCCAGCTCTCGTGCTTGAGCACGACCGGCGTCATCGTCTCCAGCTCCACCGACCCCTCCCCCGCCGGCAGCACCGCATCCATGTCCACCGCGACCCCGCGCACCCGCAACCGCGTTGCGCCCCACACCAGTTCATCGGCCCCCGCCAGCGCGCGCACCAGCACGGACGCGATCTCCGGCACCGGCGACCCGAACCACACCGAACCGTCCCGCGACGTCGAGTACACGCCCCTCTTCCGCGGCGCCCCCAGAAACAGCGGCCCGGCCACCCCCACCGGCTTCAGCGGCTTCCCCCGCCACCCGCCGTCGTGCAGGGCCTGTGCCAGGGCCTCGTCCTGCCCACTGAGCAACCCGTACACCACACCCCGCGCCGCCCCGTGCACGTCCTCCCACCGCACACTCGACGCATCCGGCGTCACATCGACCCTCACCCGCACCAGACTCTCCCGACCCGCGTGCCGCAACCCGAACACGCCGCAACGTAGTTGGGCGTAAACGATCGACACCGCATTCCTCACGATTTGGAGCAATAGCCAGCCATATGTGCTAGAGGCCCCGGCGTCACCGCCGCCAGCCCCGCGACGGGAACAGCGTCCACCCTCAGAGGCAGCAGACCCAAAGCGCTCTGACCTGCGATGATGCACTACCGCCGAGTCGCCGCAACGGCATCGCCGGAGGCAAATCGGGCACACCGCTGGACCTGGTGCTTTACCCTCGGGTGGTGATCAGCCCTGGAGGGCTCGCAACCCACCGGCGTTGATCCGGCCGGTGACCGTCACCATCGTGGTGATCAGCCCTGGAGGGCTCGCAACGGGCGACCGAGCAGCCGCAGTTCGCCACGAACAGCAGTCGTAACCAGCCCTGGAGGGCTCGCAACTCCCAGGGCGCGACGAACCAGTTGTTGAAGAAGCTCGTGGTGATCAGCCCTGGAGGGCTCGCAACGTGAGGGTCTTCGGGGCGGTGCGGTCGGCGCGCTCGCGTGGTGATCAGCCCTGGAGGGCTCGTAACATGACCAGGGCGCGCATCAGAGCGTCCCAGGTCGGGGTCGCAACCAGCTCTGGAGGGCTCGCAACCCCGTGGCGCGGAGCAGCGCGGCAACCGTGGCCCGCAGGTGGTGATCAGCCCTGGACGGCTTCCAACGCGATTCACTGGGGAGGGCAGTTCAGCGCCGCAGAGACCCTGATCAGCCTTGAAGGACACGACGTTGGTGGGCTCCGACAAAGGCCGCTAGCCTTGGCGGGCCGACGCTAGTTCGGTGCCCGTCGTGGCGCTGGTCAGGTTCGTTCTCATCAGCCCTGGAGGGCTTGCAATGAGCGCGCCATAGAGTTGGTCGACGCGCGCCATAGAGTCGGTCGAGGCTGGCGGCGGTGAAGTCCTCGGGCGGACACCGCCGCTGGCCAACACGCTCATCCGAACCAGTCTCGACAGCTCCGCGACCAACGCTCAGGGTCGACGTAATCACCCATGAGCGGTGCCAGTCCGCTCCCGGTGCCACTGCTCCCGAACTTGCTCGCAGGTTGATTTCATCGGAGCGAGTCATCTAGTTCGTTGATGAGCTCATCGGCATCGCGAGGGCCCACCTATCAAGACAGGCGTCCCACGATCGGGTGACATCAGCCTCGGGCAGGACTGCTCCCAAACCACACTCATCATCCGACATTTAGCCTCTCACCTGCGGCTTTATCAACTGTCGGATGCGGCAGCCAAGCCCAACGGCCAGCAGGCCTCGGACCGATCTATGAACAACCAACCGATACTGATGCTGCCTTGAGCGCGAAGACCCCAGCACCACGCGCGGCTTGTCGCCAAGGCCTCTGTCCCGTGGGGGGGATGACCAGGTGAACGTCTCGGAATCCGTTCTCGTGCTCGTCGACGCGCTGCTGGCCGCCGTCGTGCCGGGCGCTGCGGCTGCCCGCGTAGTGCCATCCGCAGCGATGCGTCCGGGTTGGCACCGCGAGCGGCGCGTTCAGGGACCGCAACCCCTCACCCCGCTGTACACCCGCCGGCGGCGGCTGGAAGCCCGAACAGATCCTCCGCCAGCTGCCGCGTGCGTCCTGAGGTCGGGGACCGAGGGTGCGCCGGAGCCGCTGGCCATCGCCTGTGGAGTCTCCCGGCTCCGGGTGCCTCTGGTTCCCCGGGCTCCCGGGAGGGCCGACGCGGCCGGTCGTTCCGGGGTGGGCACCCACAAGCTGGGTGTCGGCCCGGCCGCGTGATCTACGCCCCTCCAGCTTGTCGAATCACTGGAGGATAGAAGTGCAGTTTATCGAGTTACTGTGGCAGGACGAAGCTACGGTCAAGGCCGCGGGAGTAGTCCTGAGCATCGTGTTGGAGTGGTCCCTTCAGTTCATCAAGGGCCGCGCCAGGCGGCGGGCGGATCTGCCGCCCGGTACAACGGTGGAGCCGTCCGTACGGCGCCCGCGCCGTACCCGGCGATCGTCGCGTCGGGTGGCCGAGTTGAAGCGGTCGAGGGCTCGGTTCGACCGTGCCCCGAAGCCGCGTCCGAAGGGGGGTGGCCGGAACAGTGCCCGGCTGCGCCGGCCCGGGCAGCGCCGCCGTCCCGGCAGGCGTGCCTCTTGACGGCGGGCACGATCGGCCCGTGCGCCCGGAACTGGATGCCGGGCGTTCCGTAGAGCCGGTTGCAACGCCGTAGCGGGCTGCCAGGGTACAGAGTGGCCTCCAGCCCGCCCACCGACGGGTTACACGGGAGTGTGCGCCGGCGGCTCCTGGGGATGCAACTCCCCTGCCGGGGCGACATACTGGACGTCTCCCTGGGAAACCCCGGGCGTGCGGCTTCGTTCGCACGCCCGCGCTCTGCCTGCTCTGATGCACCGCCAGGGGCGATCGGCGGGTACCGGCCCCGGAGGTCCGGCCACAAGGGGACCATGAGACTCCGTGGATCGTGCGGGCCCGTCCGTGGTTCCGCTTCGTCGTCGTCCGTCGTGCCTCCGGTGCGGCGCTCCCGTGCGCACCGGGTGCTTCCGCTCGGGCGGCCGGGCGTGCTGCTCGGGGTGCCCATGGCGTTGTGCTGCCAGCTCGCGGCGGCGGCTCCCGCCCACCCCGCGTCCCGAGGACGGCGGGCTCCCCGCCCTGGCCGACCAGCCCCACGGCCAGCAGGCGTACGGCAAGGCCGACATCTACCTCTTCAAGGTGACCGAGGGCGTCACCTCGCTGAACCTGTACGCGCTCGGCCCGGGGGGCGGGGGCGCGCCCGGTGGCGGAGGTGGGGTGGGGGCGGAGGAGGAGGCGGTAACTGGACCTTCCTCGGTAGCGCCACGGGCGGCGGCGGCGCCGGAGGGGCCGGTGGCGGCGGGGGCGGCGGAGCGGCCCTGGCCAGCACCGCCGTGCCGGTGACCCCGGGCATACGCCTCGCGGTCATCGTCGGCCGGGGCGACGTCCCCGAAGGTCGGAGTGGCGGTGGCGGTGCAGGTGGTGGGGGCGGTGCGGCGGGCGCCACTCTGCGCCCGACCGAACCCGGTGACGCGGGGACGGCGGGGTCCGTCGGCGCGAGGCCCCGCAATGGCGGGGACACCTTCGTCCGCGTTCACAACGGTTCTGCGATCGCCGGATCCTCCGGGGCGGGGACGGAGGCGTGAGCGGCGGCGCGGGCCGGGGCGGTGGCAGCGGCACCGGCGGCAGCAGCGGCGGGGCAGGGGCGAGAACGGCGGCGCACCGCCGCCCGGCCCGGACGACCAGTCGGGTACCGGTGGCGGCAGCGCCAGGAACACCGCTGTGAGCACCGGCGGTGACGGGTACGTCCTGATCACCTGGCAGCCCGCCGCCAGGGCATGTCCCGCCCGTTCCGTCCCGCACACCCACTGCGCGGACGGGACGGGCGCGGTCGCGACGGGCCTGGTCGGCGGCGGCGCGGCCGTAGGACGGTGGCGACCTCGCGGCCGGGGTCGGGAAGGCCATTGGCGCGCAGGGCCGTTCTGGCTGTCCGGTCAGGGGCAGGGGTGCAGGGGTGGGCGGTCGCGGGTGCGGACGGCGGGGAGCCAGGCGGGGGTGTGGCCTGGGAGGCGGATGCGGTACCAGAGGGTGGAGGTGAGGTCTTCCTCGTTGATGACGGGGAGGCCGGTGGGGAGTTGGCAGTCGGCGTCGAGGGTGTCGTTGTGCCAGACGCGGACGGGGCCGACGTTGTCGGCGGTGTAGGGGCGCAGGGGGTCGACGGCGAGGCCGAGGCTGCACTGGGGGTCGTGGTCGGTGCGGTCCTGGCAGCCGCGTTCGGCGTTGAAGACGCGGACGTGGGCGGGCTGTCCGGGCGGCGGTTCCGGGTGTGGCCAGAGGGCGGTGGCGGTGACGGCGGCCGTGGCGCAGGAGGCGATGGCCAGCAAAGCGGTGCTCGGACGGCGCGGGCGGCGCGGGCCCCGGTCGGCGCGGATGCGCGCGAGCAGGCTCTCCGCCGTGTGCGGGGCGCGGGCGGCGTGGGTGGGGGCGAGGCAGTCGGCGGCGAGGGCGCGCCAGAACGGGGGGACGGCGGCGGCCAGTCGCAGGGCGGCGCGGCCTTCCGCGTACTGCTGGGCGGCGGCGCTGCGGGCGGTGGGGGTGACGCCGGGGAAGGGGCGGCCGCCGGCGGCGAAGACCTCGTGGATGACGATGCCGAGCGCCCAGATGTCCGCTGTGGTACGGACTTTGACGCCGTGTTCGCCGAGTGGCTCCGTCCAGCGTTCCGGCGGGAGGTAGTCGGGGGTGCCCATCGGGGAGCAGTGGCCGTGGGTGCCGGTGAGTTCGATGGCGAGGCCGAAGTCGGAGAGGCGGACCTCGCCGTCGGCGCCGATGAGGACGTTCTCCGGTTTGAGGTCGGTGTGGACCCAGCCGGAGCGGTGCAGGTGGGCCAGGCCTTCGCAGATGCCGGTGACGATCCGGGCGCCCTCGGCCTCGTCGACGCCGAGGGCGAGCAGGTCGCGCAGGGTGCAGCGGGCGCGTTCCATGACGAGGACGATCGCGCCGTCGAGGGTGGGCTGGTCGGGGGCGGCCAGGACGAGGGTGTCGAGCAGCCGGACCAGTCGGGGGTGCGGGGCGGTGCGGCCCAACTCGGTTTCCCGGCGGGCGGCTTCGGCGACCTGGCGGGCCTGGCGGGGGGCGAGCCCGGCGGTCGGCAGCACCTTGAGGGCGACCGTGCCGTCCGCGTCGTCCGCGCGGCCGGCCCCGCCGTCGGCCCGGCGGGCGGCGTAGACCGTCGCCCAGCCGCCCTCGCCGAGCAGCCCGGTGACGGTCCACTCGCCGACCCGGTGGCCGGCCGGCAGCAGTTCCTCGCCGTCCCCGGGGAAGTCCTGCTCGGGGACGGCCTCGCTGGGGACGCCCTCCCCGGGGACGCCCTCCCTCGGGACGGCCTCCCCGGGAAGGGCCGAGTCTTGCGGCATCTCCGCCCCTCCCTACCGTCCGGTGCGGGCGGGTTCGGGGGCCGGCAGGAGCGCGAGGTGCTCCTCGCGGACGATGCCGAACTTCAGGGCGAGCCCCACCACGGCCTCGCGTTTGCCGCTGCGGCGGTCCGCGCGGTCTCCGTCGGGCAGGTCGATGCGGAGCTTCTCGTCGGCGAGGTAGTCGAGGTGCGAGCTGACGGCGCGGGCGGTGAGCCGGGCGCAGGCGGGGTGGCCGTGCAGCCGGGCGACCACCTGCGGGGTGGTGGGGACGGCGGCCGGGGAGCGGTCGCGCAGCCACGGTTCGCAGAGTGCGACCAGGACCAGGAAGTAGGTGGCGGTTTCGTCCAGCGAGTACGCCGTCATGGTGCGGCTCTCCCGGGAGCCGCCGTGGGCGTCCGGGTCCAGGTAGACGTGGTCGGGCGCGAACACCTGGAAGGAGAGCGGGGTTTCCCGCCGGGAGGGCAGCACCACCCGGGAGAACTCGAAGGGGATCGGCGCGCCGATCCGCCGTGGCGGCACCCGCAGGTACTCGCCGGCGCCCTCCGGGTTCTCCACCAGGTAGGCGTGGGTGTTGCTGAGGTTGCTCAACTGCCAGTGGTCGTCGGTCGCGTGGATCTCGCCGGCCAGTCGGGAGACGGTCTCGTCGCCGAGGCGCAGCTCCACGGGGATGCGGGCGGAGCCCCGGCCGAAGCGGGCCCGTTCTCCCGGACCGAGCCGTAAGGTCACCGTGTCGTCGCCGTTCCCCTCCGGCAGGTGGACGACAATCCCGCTCACCGTTCCTCCGTCCCGCGCACCGCTCCCCCGTTTCGCGCGCCGGCTCTTGCCGGACGGACGAACGGTACCTCTTCGCGTACGACAATAAACCGGATGCCGCAGGCTACTTGACAAAGCGGGAGCGGAGGGTACAGGCGTTCGGTCAGCGCATCGGCGCCCCCGAACGCACGGGTGCCACCGCACCCATCGGCGCCCCCGACCGCAGCGGCGCCACCGGCCGGTCGCCGAAGGCGGCCCACGGCCGCCAGCCACCGCCGGGCCGGTCCTGGACGCGGGTGCGCACCCGGCCGTCCTCGGCCACCGCGAAGACGTGCAGCCGCCCGGTGGAGTCGGCTGCGGCCGAGGGCGGCGCCGCGAGCACCAGGCCGGGCTCGCCGAAGTCCTCGCCGAGCACGTCCGTCGGTGCCCAGGCTCCGGCGGGCGCCGACTGCCAGCGGTGGGCGAGGCGTTCGCCGCCCGGGGAGAGGGTGAAGGCCTCCAGCCGGCCGTCCGAGCCGGCGATCACCGGCGGCGCGGCGGTGGACCAGCCGAGCAGCGGCTGCCAGGCGTCCCAGCCCCCGCTGGGCACCGACTGGCGGCGGTGGAAGGCGGCCGTGCCGGACGGCGCGATCGCGGTGACGTTCAGCCGCCCGGTGCCGTCGCGGGCCACCCGCGGCGCGGCCCCGGCGGGCGTCCCGAAGCGCTCCCAGGCGGACCAGGTGCCGCCGGGCGTGGTCTGCCAGCGGTGCAGCAGCGCGGCGCCGCCGGGCGCGAGCGCGAACACCTCGAGCCGGCCGTCGGCGTTGGCGGCGACGGCCGGCGGCGCGCCCGCCGGGCCGCCGAAGCCCGGGTCCCAGTCGTCCCAGCCGGTCGAGCCGGGCGAGGACTGGCGGCGGCGGGCGATCAGGGCGCCGCCGGGGGCGAGCGCGAAGACCTCCAGCCGGTCGTCGGCGTTCCGCGCGACGGCGGGGGCGGCGCCGGCCGGGCCGCCGAAGGCCTCCCAGTCCGACCAGCCGCCGTCGCCCCGCTGGACGCGGTGGTGCAGGGCGGCGCCATCGGGGGCGAGCGAGAACACCTCCAGCCGGCCGTCGGCGTTGCGGCCCAGGACGGGCACCGCGCCGGCGGGTGTCCCGAACACCTCCCAGTCCGACCAGGTGTCGGTGTCCGGGCCGGTCTGGACCCGGCGCAGCACCGACCGGTCGGCGGCGTCGAGGGCGAACACGGTCAGTCGGCCGTGGACGTCCGGGGCGGCGACGGGGTTGTCCGGGCTCTGCCAGGGCGGCGGGGTGGACCGCCAGTCCAGCGGGGCCAGGTAGAGGCCGCGCCGGAACCAGCCGGCGGCGCTGGCCCACCACTGCCGCCCGTCGGTGACCACCTCCACCGCGTGGCCGGGCACATGGCCGGCGTAGCCGTCGAGGGAGAAGCGGAACGGGTCCTGGGAGGCGAGGACGTCGGTGCCCTCGTACCCGTTGCGCGGTCCGATGAACAGGTGGTACCAGCCGTCCCGGGCCACCACGAAGGGCGACTCGGTGACCGAGACGCCGTCCGCGGTGGTGGCCGCGTCGGCGAAGGCCACGCCGGGCTCGCCCCAGGTCAGCAGGTCGGCGGAGCGCCGGTAGCAGACCTGATGGCAACCGCCGGGGGCGGACAGCTCGGTGTAGTACATCACCCACTCGGCGCCGATCCGCAGCACCATCGGGTCGCGGGCGGCGGTCCCGCGGAACAGCGGACCGGACGGCAGCCTCGTCCAGGTGGACAGGTCGGTGGAGGTGGCGGCGTTGACCGCCGCCCCGGCGCGTCCGCCCGCCGCGTAGAACATCCAGTGCACGCCGCCCGACTCGACGACGTGCGGGGCCCACAGGTGCTCCTCGCCGAAGTACGAGGCGTCGACGGTCAGCGCGTCCGGGTGGCTCCGCCACGGGCCGGACGGGGAGGGCGCCGAGGCGTGCGCGAGCGAGACCTCGGCCCCGCTGTCGGGCGCCTGCCCGGGCGGCGCGCTGTCGCCGACGATGCTGAACAGGTGCCAGCGCCCGTCGGCCTGGACCAGGGTGTGGTCGTTGAGGTAGCGGCGGCGCGCGGTGGACGGGTCGTAGACGTGGTCGAACGGGCCGGCGCCGACCCAGACGGCGCCGGCGGGGACGGCGGGGACGGCGGAGGCCGCCGGGGCGGTACGGCCCGCGAGCGGGAGCACGAGGGCTCCCGCTCCGGCCGCCCGCAGCAGGCCGCGCCTGCTGATCGGGTGCATCGCTGCGCTCCAGAGGGTTTCCGGCGGGGCTTCCGGCGTCGTCAGCCGGCGGGGGGTCCGGGTGTGGCCAGTCGGCGGGGGTCCGGGTGTGGTCAGCCGGCGGCGGGTCCGGGTGTGGTCAGCCGGCGGCGGGTCCGTGGGTGGTGTTCAGCCAGGCCCACTCGGACCAGGTGGAGAAGCCGGTCTGCCACTTGTGGTGGACGCCGTCGGTGTTGGCGCCGA
Organism: Kitasatospora sp. NPDC056800; assembly: GCF_042789775.1. NCBI lineage: Bacteria > Bacillati > Actinomycetota > Actinomycetes > Kitasatosporales > Streptomycetaceae > Kitasatospora > Kitasatospora sp. NPDC056800. Next base: position 18,321 of record NZ_JBHUAL010000029.1, read on the forward strand.
AGACCTCGATCCGGCCGTCGGCGTTGTTCGCCGAGCCGATCTCGGTGCCGCCGGTGCCGAAGGTGTCCCACTGGCCGTACGGGGCGTTCAGGCCGGTCTGCCAGATGTGCTGCGCCGTACTGCCGTTGATGGCGAACACCTCCACCCGGCCGTCCGGCGAACGCCCGCTGGTCAGCTGCGCGTCGGCGGGGCCGCCGGTGGCCTCCCAGCCGGACCAACTGGTCGGATCCGTCTGGTACTTGTGGTAGACGCCGGCCGGGCCGGAGGCGAAGACCTCGAGCCGGCCGTCCTGGTTGTGGCTGACGGTGAGGTCGTGGCCGCCGGTGCCGAAGGTGGAGTCCCAGGCGGACCAGCCGCCGTTGACGGCGGTCTGCCACTGGTGCTGGAAGACGCTGCCGTTGAGGGCGAAGACCTCCAGCCGCCCGTCGGGGGCCTTGCCGAGTTCGATCTCGCTGTCGGCGGGGCCGCCGCCGGTGCCCTCCCAGCCGGACCAGCCGCTGTTGGGCGCCGTCTGGTACCGGTGGAAGACGCCGACCGGTCCCGAGGCGAAGACTTCGAGCCGCCCGTCCTGGTTGGCGCCGACGGCGAGGTCGTGGCCACCGGTGCCGAAGTCCTCCCAGCCGGACCAGGCGCCCGACGGCTGGAGCTGGTAACGGTGCTGGAGGGTACTGCCGTTGAGGGCGAAGACCTCCAGGCGGCCGTCCACGTTCAGACCGATGGCGAGTTCGGCGCCGGCCGGGCCGCCGAGGTCCTCCCACTCCGACCAGCCGCCGTTGATCGCGGTCTGCCAGGCGTGCGAGACGCCGTTCTTCCCGGCCGCGAAGACTTCGAGGCGTCCGTCGGCGGACCGGGCCGAGACCACCCGGCCGGACTCCGCCGGGTACTCCAGCGGTGCGGGGCCGGGCTCGTGGTGGCCGAGCCGGTCGACGGCGGCCTGGGCCTCCTCCAGGTGCCGCACGTGGGCGCGCGCGCTGTAGGTCGACCACTGGTGCCAGTCGAGGCCGCCGTTGGAGATCCGGTAGGTCTGGTCGGCGTTGCACTGGGCGTCGTAGGCGCACGCGTCGGAGACCTCACCGTGAAAGTGGTCGTTGATCTCCCACAGGCCACGGTCGACGGAGTAGTCCGGGGTGTTGCCCTCGCGGTTGGAGGCCAGCGGGTTGCAGCTGGACTCGGCGAGGCCGACGGCGATCGCGGTCACCAGGGCCTCGCCCCGGAAGCCCGCCTGGTAGGCGACCTCGGCACACAGGTCGCTGCCGGTGGCGGCCGGAGCGGAGGGGGCGGCGACCGTCAGGCCCGCCGTGACGCCCAGGGCGGCGATCGCGGACAGCAGGGCACGGTGGGGCGCCCGGCGGGCGCGCTGCTGGCCGGTCACGGGGTGGCTCCTCGACTGACGGCGGGTCCGGGGGTGGTGTTCAGACTGACGGCGGGTCCGGGGGTGGTGTTCAGCCAGGCCCACTCGGACCAGGTGGAGAAGCCGGTCTGCCACCGGTGGTGGACGCCGTCGGTGTTGGAACCGAACACCTCGATCCGGCCGTCGGCGTTGGCGGCGGCGCCGATCTCGGTGCCGCCTCCTCCGAAGGTCTCCCACTGGCCGTACGGGGCGTTCAGGGCGGTCTGCCAGATGTGCTGCGCCGTACTGCCGTTGATGGCGAACACCTCGACCCGGCCGTCCGCGGTCAGTTCGCTGGTGAGCCGGGAGTCGGCGGGGCCGCCGGTGGCCTCCCAACCGGACCAACTGGTGGGGTTCGTCTGGTACTTGTGGTAGACGCCGACCGGTCCCGAGGCGAAGACCTCCAGGCGGCCATCCCGGTTGTGGCTGACGGTGAGGTCGTGTCCCCCGCCGCCGAAGGTCGCGTCCCAGGCGGACCAGCCGCCGTTGACGTCCGTCTGCCACTGGTGCTGGAAAGTGTCGCCGCTGAGGGCGAAGACCTCGAGGCGGCCGTCGGGGGCCTTCCCGAGCTCGATCTCACTGTTGGCCGGGCCGCCACCGGTGCCCTCCCAACCGGACCAGCCGCCGTTGGGCGCGGTCTGGTAGCGGTGGAAGACGGCGGCCGGTCCCGAGGCGAAGACTTCGAGCCGCCCGTCCTGGTTGGAGCCGACGGCGAGGTCGTGGCCCCCGCCGCCGAAGTCCTCCCAGCCGGACCAGGCGCCCGACGGCTGGAGCTGGTAACGGTGCTGGAGGGTGGTGCCGTTGAGGGCGAACACCTCCAGCCGGCCGTCCGCGTTCGGACCGATGGCGAGTTCGGCGCCGCCCGGGCCGCCGAGGCTCTCCCACTCCGACCAGGCGCCGTTGACCACGGTCTGCCAGGCGTGCGAGACACCGCTCGCCCCGGCGGCGAAGACCTCCAGGCGCCCGTCCGCGGACCGGGCCGAGACCACCCGGCCGGACTCCGCCGGATACACCAGCGGCGCGGGCCGGGGACCGCTCCCGGGGACGCAGGGCACGGTGACGCCGCGCTCCGTGAGGTACGGCTCCGGGTCGGTGCGCTGGGACGCGTTCGGGTCGGCCCAGACCCGCAGGTGCAGGTGCGGGCCCGTGGAGTTGCCCTCGCTGCCCATCAGCGCGATCTGCTGGCCGGCCCGCACGTCGTCGCCCTCGAACACGTCCCGCCGCTGCATGTGCCCGTACTCGGTGATGGTCCCGTCCGGGTGCAGGATGCGGATCCACTGGCCGTAGTCGGACACCGGGCCGGAGATGACGACCTTGCCGTCGCCGACCGCGTAGATCGGGGTGCCGCGGTTGTTGGCGATGTCGATGCCGTTGTGCTCCGCGGTGTAGTGCTGGGTGATGGCGCCGTCGGTCGGGCAGGCCGCCGCGAACCCGGCGGCAACGGCGGGAGCAGCGGTAGCGGCGGGAACGGCGACAGCGGGGGCGGCCGGGACGACGACCGGCAGCAGCAGGGCCACCACGGCCAGGGCCCGCCGCGAGGTGCGGGAGATCATCGGTGCGGCCCCCTCACGCCTTGCGGAGGCGGCCGATGATGCCGTCGATGTCGCGCCGCATCATGTCGGGCCGGATGAAGTGGCCGCCCGGCTCCTCGTGGGCCTCGTACGGGATGCCGGCGCCGTCGAGCAGGGCGCGGAACTCCCGCTGCCCGGCCAGCACCGCGGTCTCGTTGAAGGTGTCGAAGGGGTTGGTCGGGTCGGGGCTGGTGCCGGCGACCAGGAAGATCCGCTTGTTGCGGTAGCTCTCCAGGCGCTCGACCGGGTTGTCGGCGGTCACCCTGGCCTGGTCCCACAGCGGCGCGCCGTAGATGGTGCCGCCGGCCAGGTCCTTGACGGCGGCGGAGACGTTGGCCCAGTGGACGACCGCGCCGTTGTCGCGGCGCAGGCTGGCCGGGCCGGAGTGGGCGCTGACCGAGGCGAAGTGGCCCCAGTACTTGGCGGCGTACTTCAGCGCGCCGAAGCCGCCCATGGAGAAGCCGGAGACGGCGCGGCCCTCGGGCTCGGCGAAGGTGCGGAAGTTGGCGTCGACCCACGGGATCAGCTGGTTGATATGGAAGGACTCCCAGTTGCGGGGGCCGACGTTGGTGCTGACCGGGTTGGAGTACCAGCCGGCCTGCCCGCCGTCGGGCATCACCACGATCAGGGGCTTGCCGATGGTCCAGTCGCGGACGCCCTGGCGGTCGAACTCGATGAAGTCCTGGAGGCCGCCGTGCAGGAGGTAGAGGACGGGGTAGGTGCGCCCGCTGGTGTGGTAGTCGTCGGGGAGCAGCACGTTGACGGCCGGGTCCCAGCCGATCTCGGCGGTGTGGAAGCGGTAGTACCACATCCGGGCGTCGGCCTCGCCGCGGTCGGTGATGTGCAGGCCGAAGCCGTCGTCGGCGGCGTGGGCGGTCGAGGCCGTCGCGAGGACGCTCGCGCCGCCGAGCGCCAGCGCGGCGCCGAGCCCGCCGGCGGACTTGAGGATGCTCCTGCGGGTGGGGTGGTTCGCGGTCACCGTGACCTCCTGAGGGCGCGTGTCGGCGGCCGGTCCGCGACCGCCGGATGTCCGTCGTTCGGACGGTTCGGACGGTAGCCACCCGCCGGGGGACGCGGAATCCGGAACCATACGGACTGACAGCGGCGGGGCCGGGCGCGGAGACTGGTGCGTTCCCGGAGCGTCGGGTCGTCGGCCCGCGGACAGGTGCCGATTCGGCCGCGCGTCCCTGTCCGACGGCGCGCTCTTGTCCGGCGGTGCCGCCGCCACCAGACTGGTGACCGGACGCGGACAGGAGGGGTGCTGTGGCCAGGATCAGGATGCCCGACCGGGTCTTTCTCGCCTTGGAGTCCGCCACCACTCCCCAGCACGTGGCGCTCCTGGCCACCTTCGGGCCGCCCGCCGGTGCCGAGCCCGGGCCGTACGTCCAGCGCCTGTTCGAGCGGCTCGTCGCCGCGCCCGTCGCGGCCCCCTTCACCTTCCGGCCGCGCCACGCACGCTGGGGGGCCTTAGACGGCACCTGGGAGGTGCTCGCCGGGCAGGACGTCGACCGGTCGTACCACCTGCGCCGCTCCGCGCTGCCCGCGCCCGGCGGCGAGCGCGAACTGACCGACCTGGTCTCCCGGTTGCACGCCCGGCCGCTCGACACCACCCGGCCGCTGTGGGAGTGCCATCTGATCGAGGGCCTGGCGGACGGCCGGTTCGCCCTGTACGTCAAGGTGCACCACGCGCTCACGGACGGGCTCGGCGTCCAACAGCGCCTGCGGCGCATGCTGAGCACCGATCCGCGGGACGAGGGGCTGCGCCCGCTGTGGAGCATCGCCGCCCCCGCCGACCACAGCACCGGGGCGGAAGGACCGACGGCCCGCGGGCTCGCGGCCACCGCGCTGGGCCTCGGCCGGGCCGCCAGGACCATGGCGCGGGGCGTGCGGGCCAGGGCCGACCGCACCCGCGCGGTGCCGTTCCTGGTCCCGCGCTCCCCGCTGAACGCCGCCGTCGGGCGGCAGCGCCAAGTGATCACCCGCAGCTACGAGTTCGACCGGTTCCGGGCGGTGGCGAAGGACGCCGGAACGACCGTCAACGACGTCCTGCTGGCGGTGTGCGGGGGCGCCCTCCGGCAGTGCCTGGCCGCGGCCGGGGCGCTTCCGGCGCGGTCCCTGACCGCTGGCACCCCCGTCTCGACGAGGGAGACGGGCGACGCGTCCACCGCCAACTCCTTCGCCATGACGGTCATGAGCCTCGGCACCGACGTGGCCGACCCGCTGGAGCGGCTGCGCGCCGTGGCCCGGTCCAGCGCGCTGGCCAAACGGGAGCTGGGCGAGCTGCCGAAGGGCTCCACCGGGCTCTACGGGGCCCTGTTCACCTGGCCGTTCGTCGCGCAGAACGTGCTGGGCCTGGGCGGCGCGACCCGGCCCCCGTACAACGTCGTGGTGTCGAACATCCCCGGCTCCTCGCAGCGGATGTACTTCGCCGGCTGCCCGTTGGAGACGGTCCACCCGCTGGGCAGCGTCTGCCACGGGGTCGGCCTGTTCATCGCGGCCCGCTCGGCGGGCGGCCGGTTGAACCTGGGCCTGGTGGGGGACCGCTCCCTGCTCGCCCCGCTGGACGGGCTGGGGGACGCGCTGGGCGACCAACTCGGCCTCCTGGAGGAGGCGTTGGGAACGACGTAGGTCAGCGCAGCAGCCCGTCGACCCGCAGCCGGTCGAAGATGATCCGGTCCACGGGGGACGTCCGGTGCCGGTCGGCGTGGGTGAGCCACACCAGCTCGGCGATCTCACTGGCCGGCGCGAGCACCCCCTCGTACGCGGCGGTGTAGCAGGTCATGCGGACGACCACGCCCTGGCCGTGCCCGTGGGCCTGGGCCTCGAAGACGCCCAGCAGGGCGGCCGAGTCCCGTACGACGGCGACGGACAGCTCCTCCTCGATCTCCCGGCACAGCGTGTCGAGGTCGCTCTCCCCCGGCTCCCGCTTCCCCCCGGGCAGGTAGTAGGCGTCCTTGCCGTGGGACCGCGTGCTCAGCACCAGGCCGTTCTCCAGGTGGATCCACGCCACCTTGTCGATGAGCGCCGCCATGGACCAGTCCTCCTGTTGCTCCGACCGGTTGCTCCGGCCGGTCCCCGAGGATACCGCCCCCACCGGCCCTCAGCCGTCCAGCAGTTGCTCCGTACAGGTGGTGACGACCTGCCGCACGGCGTGGGTCAGGTCGGCCGCCAGCGCTTCGTCCAGCGTGAGCCAACGGGGCGCCTCGCCCTCCTCGTTGACGGTGACGCGGCCCCCGTCCGGCACCGTCAGCAGGTACACGTGCCAGACGTGCGCGTCGGATCCGCGTCGGCAGGAGTCGCCCGGGATCGGGAACGTGGCGACGAACCGGAGCCGGTCGCCGGCGGTCAGGCCGACCTCCTCGCGCAGTTCGCGGGCCGCGGCGTCGGCCGGGTCCTCGTCCCGGTCCACATGGCCGGCCGGGACCGTCAACGCGTAGGGGAACGCGACGCGTTGGAAGAGCAGGAACCTGTCCGCCGGATCGCGGACGAAGACCGCCGCGGTCTCGTGCCAGTACTCGCCGTCCTCGGCGGACCACCAGGAGATGCCGGGGTCGATGACGATGGCCCGGGCGCTGCGCCCACCGCAGTTGCCGCAGCGGACCTCCCGCCTGCCCCCGGCCGTGGTCCAGGCGACGGGGCCGCCCCGGCAGAGCACACAGTACTCCGCGTAGGTGTCCGGGGCCGGGCGTAGCGTCTCGATGTTCATCCTGGCCTTCCGCGCCGGTAGACGCCCACGGGCGCCCACGGACGCCGGCGGGCGGGGTGCGCCGCCCCGGTCAGGGCAGCAGGTCGGGCAGCTGCCGTACGTCGTCGAGGACGTGCTCGGCACCGGCCCGTTCGAAGTCCTCGCGCGTGTGGAAGCCGGTGGCGACGCCGACGAAGCGCAGCCCGGCCCCGGTGGCCGCCGCGAGGTCGATGAGGGCGTCGCCCACGTACCAGACGTCGTCCACACCGACCCCCCTTCCGCTCAGCGTCGCCAGCGCGGCGTCGAACACCCGGGGGTCCGGCTTGTGGTGGGGGCTGTCGTCCGCTCCCTGGAGCAGGACGAGCCGGTCCGTCCGCACGCCGATCCGTTCGACGTCCCGGAGGGCCGAGAGGCGGTTGGTGGACGTGACGACGCCGACGCCGACGCTCCGGCGCCAGAGCTCGTGGACGACCTCGACGGCGCCGGGGAGGGGCCGTTTGAGGAACTCCTCCTCCAGCGAGAGGTTCGCCTCGCGCATCCGTTCCAGGGTGTCGCTGTCGCGGTAGAGGGCGCGGATCATCGCGTCGAAGGGCTTGCCCCAGTGCAGCGCCAGCTCGGCGTCCGTCAGGTCGATCCCGTAGAACCGCCGGGCGACCGCCTTGTGGTGGGCCCACTTGACCTCCGCGGTCACCACCAGGGTGTCGTCCAGGTCGAAGAGGACGACGCGGGGCCCGCGGCCCGCACGCGTTCCGGACGTCATGACGTGAGATCCCTTCCGCCGGGTCCTCCGTACGGTACCGCCGCCCGGTCCCCCGCCGCCTCCGCCTGCCCGCCGCGTGACCGGGGTCGGGCGGGACCGCGCGGCGCGGGCAGGGAGACCGCCAGGAGCAGCGCGACGCCGACCACCGTGAAGGCCAGCGCGGCCAGCCCGGCGCCGGCCCATCCGGCGCCGTCCACGGCCAGGCTGAAGGCCGGCGGCCCGACCAGCGTGCCGAGGCTGCCGAGCTGGGCGACCAGCCCGTTGGTGACGTCGGCGCGCCGGGGGCTGCCGGCGATCCGCGGCACCGCCGCGAACATCGCGGAGATCATCACCCCGTCGACCACCAGGCCGACGCAGGCCAGGACCATCACGGCCACCACGGGGAGGCGCAGCGCGAAGACCAGGAGCGCCGAGACGGGCAGCAGGGCCAGCACCGGAGTCATCGCGAGCAGCCCGACGCCCCGGCGCAGCAGCAGCCCGCTGAGCGCGCTGCCGAGCACGCTGCCGAGGGAGACCACGGCGGCGACGACGCCGGCGGTGGCCGTGGAGGCGCCGCGTTCCTCCGTCAGGAACGTGGGCAGCAGCACGACGATCGCGACCCCGGCCAGGCAGACGCAGGCGAAGCTCAGCGCGAAGAGCACCGGGGGGATCCAGCCGGTCCGCGGGGGCGGCGCTCCGGTGCCCTCGGCGGCCGGGTCCGCCGTCGGCCCGCGGGCGGCGGCGGGGCGGGTGGCGCCGACCGCGACCGCCAGCACGAGCGGGAGGAGCGCGGTCGCGCCCATCCAGCCGCGCCAGCCGATCGCGCCGCTGACCGCTCCCCCCAGGGCGGTGGCCAGGGCGAGTCCGGTGGGGACGCAGGTGCCCCACAGCGCCAGCGCCGTGGCCTGCGCCCGCCCCTCGGCCAGCCGGGTCAGCATGATCGGCCCGCCGACGAAGACCAGGAGGTAGCCGAAGCCCTGCGCGGTGCGCGCCGCCAGCAGCGGCGACCAGCTGCCCGCGAAGGCCGTCGCCGCCACGGACAGGGTGGTGAGGACGAGCCCGCCGGCCAGCGCCTTCCGGGCGTCGAGCCGGCTGATCCACCACCCGGCGGGGACGCCGAGGACGGCGCTCACCGCGGTGATGCTGGAGGTCGCCCAGGCGAACTGGCCGAGGGAGAGGTGCAGGTCCCCTCGGATCTCGGACCCGAGCGGGGAGAGCGCGCCCAGCCCGAAGGCGGCGAAGACCCCGGAGAGCCAGGTGGTCACGATGGCCGGCCACGGTGACCCGGTGCTCTCGCGGCGCGCGACACCGTTCTTGCGCATGGTTCGCTCTCCAGGGAAGTGGACGGGCTGACGGGCGGGCCGGCACCGGCCGGTCGTGTGATGAGAGGGGAGGAGGAGTCGGCACCCTCCCATCACACGACGCGTCAGTGCTGCGGGCCGTAGGCCGTCAGCAGTTCGACGTCACCGGTCACGTACGTCGTGTCGGTGATGACGGTCTGGTCGGACGGGCCGCGGCTGCACATGCACATGTGCCGGCCGCTCGACTCCACGCGGACGGCGCGAGCCCCGCCGGAGGCCATGATCTCCTCGGCGATGTCCTTCACCAGGTGCTCCTGGATCTGGAACCGCTTGCTGAAGGCCTGGACCAGGCGCGGGAACTTGCCGAGCCCCAGGATCCGGTTCCCGGGGACGTAGGTGATGTCGACCTTGCCGTAGAAGGGCAGGAAGTGGTGGGCGCAGATCGAGTAGTAGTTGATGTCGTGCACCCGGACGACGCCCTGGTGGTCGCCCTCGACCAGGACGGTCGTCTTGAGGATCTTGGAGGTGTCGGTCTCGTAGCCGCTCAGCAGCTCCCGGTACGCGCGGACGATGCGGGGCTCGCACTCGGGTTCGGTGTACCAGTCCAGGGCCCGCTTGTCCGTGGTGACGTTGTCCCGTAGCCACTCGGCGATCGTCATGTGGTCTCCGTTCTCGGTCCGTCCGGCGGACTCCGCCGCCGGCCTCGCCGGGGCTCCGGCGAAGTCTTCTGGTGGGGTGGGAGGTTGAAGACCGTCGGCGGTGCTCAGCGCGGCGGCTCCCCGGGTGCCAGGCGTGCGTCGGCGTAGGCGTCGAGGGAGGCCGTCTCCGCGTACTCGTGGGCCCGGCGTCCCAGCGCGTGGAGTTCGGCGTGGTCGACGCCGAGGTGCCGGACGTTCTCCGGCGCCGCCCAGCCGATCCCCTCCAGCCAGTCGTCCAGGGGGCGGGCGTACCGGTCGAGTCCGGCGGTGCTCCGGCCCAGGTCGGCCAGCGAGAGTCCGGCGTCGCTCCCCCGCCGTCGTACCTCCGTCCACCAGGCCGCCCGGAACCGCCGGTGCTCGCCGGGCGTGAAGGCGCGCACGCCGCCGTCGTAGACGGCGCACTTCTCGAAGAGGCTGTCCCGGTGGCCCAGCCGGTGCAGTTCGAAGTCCGGGGTCGACCAGCGGGGGGACCGCAGGAAGTCGAAGGGCAGTTGGGGGAAGGCCTGCCCGAGCCGGGTGCGGTCGGGCAGCTCGAACAGTGCCTCCAGGGCCACGATGACGGCGCTGAACCGCTCGCCCCGGTGGGCCAGTTCGGCGAAGTAGTCCCGCAGGCGCCGCACACCCTGCCGGGATCCGACGGTCAGCACCAGGTAGCCGGCGATCTCCGCGCCGCGGCCGTGCGCCGCCTGCCGGGCGGCCCGGAGCACCTTCTCCACCGTCGCCCCGGTGCCGATGATGTCCCCGAGCACCAGCAGCTGCCGCCCGGCGAACTCCCAGCGCTCGTAGGAGATGTCGAGCGGGTGGGCGGCTCCCCGGTCGGTGCCGACGAAGCTCACCGCCTCGGGGTACCCGAAGCGGTGCGACAGCGCGCTGTCGACGCCGAAACTGAGGCCCCCGCGCAGGATGGTGACGACCGTCGTCGCCTCGGTCGCCAGGGCTCCGGCCACCGCCGGATCGGCCTCCGCCACCAGGTCGAGCGCGGTCGACACCGCGGTGCCGAGCAGCGAACGGTACCGGTGGCCCGAGACGGCCGGGTCGGTGAGGAGGGTGCGCGAGGCCGCGGTCGAGCAGACGAGGACCCTGGTCGGGGAGCCGGCGGGGTCCAGGCCGTAGCAGGCCGCGTCGTCGCTGTGCAGGAGGTACTTCACCGGATGATCCACCAACTCCACGGATAGGGTCACGGTTTGAGCGCGGGCCGCCTCGGCGTTCGCCCGGTGCGTTCGGCCAGCACCCGCTCCACCTGGTACGAGGACTCGACGCCGTCGACCGTCTTCAGCGCGTCCGGTGCGGGTGCCGGGTTGTGCACGGAGGCGATCAGCACCGTGCCGGACAGCGGCAGCACCTCCGGCACCTGGTGCGGCGCTTCGACGAGGACCGACTTCAGTCCGACGGCGCCGAAGAGCGCGCTCCAGTCCAGGGCCGTCCCACGACTGGGCAGCCCGCCGCCGGACTCGTACAGGTGGTTGTCGATGACGGCCAGTGTGTAGTTGCCGAGCCTCGGCAACTGGTCGCCCAGTGCGGTGAGTACGGACAGGTTCATCAGGAAACCGCCGTCGGTGTCGATGCCGACCACGGACAGCGGGGCCGCCGCCATGGCCATTCCCAGGGAGATCGCGGTGACGTCGCCCATGGTGTCGGTGAAGAGGGTGTCGGCGGGACGGAGCGCGTACATCACCTCGCTCGTCCGACCGAGCGGCGCGACCGACACCGAGTCCGCGGGGAGCCTGGCGTACAGGGCTTCGAGGAATTCGGCGGTTTCTATGGCGCACCCCTCAGTTCCGCCGTCATTCCGGCGTTCGCCACGAGTGCCACGCTCCGCTGCCCGGTGTCGAGCGTGGCGTAGGCCTTGCGGAGGCATTCCGCCAACTCCGCGCAGGAATGGACGTCCGCGGTCACCAGGGAGAGCATCGCCGTGTGCCGGTGCATCGTCTCCTCGTGCGGAATTCCCCACCAGTTCGGTTCGCCGAAGGCCCCGCGCCGGGAGATCAGCAGCGCGGTGTGCAGCCGGTGGCTCATGGTCAGCCGGGCCAGGGTCTCGCAGGCCCGGCGCAGCCCCGAGTTCTCCATCACGACCAGCGGACGGGCGCCGGCCAGTCGGGCGCCGGCCGCCAGGCCGACCGCCGTGGCCTCGTCGTTGACCTGCACGTACCGGATCTCACGCCGTGCCGACGCCTCCCGGCACAGCGGTGCCAGGAGCGAGTCGGGCACCGCGTAGACGATCTCCACGCCCGCCTCGACGAGCGCCTCGTACGCCGCGACAGCCGACATGGGGCAGCCTCACCTGGTGGTGGCCAGCAACTCGACGATGATGTTCGAGTAGTGGCCGTCCCCGATGTTCCGCAGCAGGTGCGGCTGTCCGGCCTCGTGGTAGACGGCGTCGCCGAGCTTGTCCTCCCCGACGTAGCCGGTGCCGTCCTTGTGCACGGTCTCCGCCCGGCCGCTCTCCGTGGCGACGTAGACGTAGTCGCAGGGGTGCTGGTGGATGATCGTCTCCTCCCCCGGGTCCAGCTCCAGGACCCACACCCTGACGCGGTCGTCGGAGTAGACGAGTTTGGTACCGACCTGCTCGATGTGCTCCTGCATGTGCGTACCCCGATCTGTCCCGTGAGCCGCTGCTGGTGGCGTGTTTCGCGTGACCGAGAATCTGCGGGTATCGAACGTCGTCAGACCACGGCCGATGCCGAGACTCTAGAGGCGCGCCCAACGGACAGCAACGGACCACCATCACCCCAACTCGTAATGAGCCAACCTGAGTTGAGCCCACCCGCGCACGGGGCGGCGCCTCGGGAGACGGATCCGCCGACCCGCCGGACCGACGCCTGACCAGCCGTCTCCCGGCGTCCGCCGACCGGCCGGGGAAACCGGAACCCCGTCATCCGGAAGTGGCATGACATGACCGAAAGCAGCCACCGGGCTCCAGGGGGCCTTGTCCTCCCCGGCCCGGCGGGGTCTCCTGAAGCCCGTCAGAAGGTGCGCCCGCACGACTCATGAGGAGCCCTCGGTTCTATGGACGTCGAGGTCGGGGAAACGACGACGAGAACGGCGTTACCGGAAACCCGGTGGGAGACACCGGCCTACCTCTACGACCTGGCCGCCGTGAGCGACGCCCACCGCCGCCTGGTGGGCTCACTGCCCGGCCCGGCCACCCTGCTCTACTCCCTCAAGGCCAACCCGCACCCCGCCGTCCTCGGCCGGCTGGCGGCGCTCGGCTGCCACGCCGAGGTCAGCTCGCCCGGCGAACTGCGCGCCGCCCTCCAGGCCGGCTTCCCGGCCGACGGGGCGCTCTACACCGGCCCCGGCAAACGCGACGAGGACGTGGCCGGGGCCCTCGCGGCGGGCGTCCGGCAGTTCTCCGTCGACTCCCCGCACGCCCTGGACCAGCTCGACCGGCTGGGCCGCGCCGCGGGCACGCGGGTGCGCGCGCTGCTGCGGGTCAACCCGCCCGTCCCCCCGGCCGGGGCCGGTCTCGCGATGACCGGCGGCCCCTCCCAGTTCGGCGCCGACCTGGCCTGGGTGCTGGAGCGGCCCGAGCTCTTCGCGGACCGGGAGCACGCGGAACTGGCCGGCCTGCACCTCTACATGGGCAGCAACCTGACCCGGGTGGACGCGCTGCTCGCGGTGTTCCGCTACGGGCTCGACGTCGTGCGGCGGATCGAGAAGGCGCTCGACCGCCGGCTCCCCGTGATCGACCTCGGCGGAGGCTTCGGCGCACCGTACGCCGTCCCCGGCGAACTGCCGCGGTTCGACGCGCTCAGGAGCCGGCTCGACACCCTGCTCGAGGAGGGGCTCCCCGGCTGGCCGGACGGGGAGCGGCGGGTCGTCTTCGAGTCGGGCCGCTACCTGACGGCGGGCTGCGGCCGGCTGCTGACCAGGGTGCTGGACGTCAAGCGCTCGCAGGGGCGGCGCGTCGTCGTCCTGGACACCGGCGTCAACCACCTGGGCGGGATGTCGGGGCTCCGCAAGGAGGACCGGATCGAGCCGCGCTTCCAGTGCGGTGACGATCCCCACGCGTCCGCCGTCCCCGACGGGACCATCGTCGCCGGTCCGCTCTGCCACCCGCTGGACGTCTGGACCAGGGACGCGCGCCTTCCGGACGTGGCCGTCGGAGACCTGCTGACGGTGCCGAACGTCGGCGCCTACGGCCTGCACGCGGGGCTGGCCCTGTTCCACTGCCACCCCATGCCGCTGGAGGTGGTGCTCGACGGGGAACGGGAGGTCGCCCGCGGCAGGTACGTCCTGGGCCGCGAGCGGAGCCCGCGGTGATCCGCGCCGTCCCCGGCCACCACGTCGTACACCCCGACCACCACCTCGTGAGCCCCGACCCGGGCTCCGACGTCACGACCCGCATCGAGGCCCCCGCCACGGGCGCGTTCACCATCGTCATGCGCGACGACACCTCCTACTGCGTACGGACCCTGGGCCGCGCACCGGCCGGGTGCGGCACCGTGTCGCCGGGCGGCTCGGCTCCCGCCGTCGCGGAGGCCTACCGCGCCTTCCAGCGGGACCTGAGGGACGCGCTGCGCACGGTAGTGCCACGGCCGGGCGGCCTCCGGTTCCACCTGGTCGACGCGCACCGGCTCGAACTGGCGGTCCGCCGCCGGGTCACCGGCGGGCCGCCGGTGAGCCTCGATCCGCTCCTCGACCGGGCGGTCCGGCCGCTGCGGGTCTCCCGGGGCTTCCTGCTCGGCGGCCGCCGGCAGGTCGGGCTGGTGCCGCGGCCCGGCGCCGCCCCCATCCGCGACCAGATCGCCTCGCTGCCACCGGACCCGGCCGGGCGGGGCTACACCCTCATCGAGGACGACATCGCCACCGGCGGGACCGTCGCCGCCGTCATCCGCCTGTTCCAGGACACGGGACGGCGGGTCCGGCACGTCATCCCCGGTATCCGGCTGGGCGGTTCGGCACATTCCCCCATCCTGGGCGCCACCGTCGACCCCGTGCTCCACTACCGGACCGCCGCCGCCGGGCCGGACGGGCCCGCCCTGGAACTGCTCGACCCGCGGAACTTCCTGCTCGGCCTCTCGGGGCTCGTCGTCCGGCTGCCGGACGGAACGTGGGGCCGCACACCGTACTGGCTCCCCTTCGTCCGGACCTCGGCCCGACTCGGCAGCCCCGCCGGGGCCGACCGGGAGTTCGCCGTCCTCATGCTGGAGGCCAACGCGCGCTTCTTCGCCCGCGTCGACCAGCTGCTGCGGCGCACCCTCCGGGTGGCCGACCTGCGACCCGACGCGCGCCGGCCGCTGTTGTCACTGGGGATGGCGGAGCCGGGCGAGCCGGTCCGGTCCGTCCTGCGCAAACTCCAGACGGGGATGGAGAGTTGGTCCGAACTGATCGCGGAGGTCGAGGAGCGGGGCACGGACGTGCCGGCCGGATCGGCCGCCCGGTGACCGGGCCCGGCCACGAGCCCTTCGCCGTGGTGCTCCTCGACGTCAACGGCACCCTGGTGCCCTCGGTCCCCAGCGGCCCTCCGGACGCCCTCGCCCTGCAGCGCTTCCGGCGGCTGGTGCGGCACCTGACCTCCGCGGGCGTCGCCGTGGGCCTCTGCTCGGACTCGCCGCTCCGGCAACTGCGGGAGTTCGGCACCCGGATCGGCCTGGGCACGGCGCCCGGGTTCCCGGTGATCGCCGAGAACGGCAACGTGGTCGCGGTCGACGGGACCGTGCGCGTCACCACCCCGTTCCCGGCGCTGCGGAGCCTTCGCGCCGAGGTGGCGGAGGCGGCCGCCGCCCACGGACTGACCCGGGTCGGCGACGCGGTGGCCCCCGAGTTCGGGGGCCGGCCGCCGACCGGCCGCACCTGGGCCTTCGGGGCGAACCGCCTGGCGTCCGCCAGCGTCTTCGGGCCCCCGGACTTCATCCACGACGTACGGCACCGGCTGACCGGCTGGAGCGCCGGGAGCCGCGTCGCCGTCTCCGTCGAACTCGGTCCGGGCGGCTCGTACGCCGGGATCCACCCCTATCCGCGCACGGAGTCCGGAAAGCGCGTGGCCCTGGCCGGACTGGCCGCGCGCGACCCGAGGAGCACCCTCCTCGTCGGGAACTCGCCCGCCGACTGGGTCCCCGGGGTGCCGGGCGTCAGGTGCGCGTTCGTGGCGGACCCCGCCGTGCCCCGGCACGTACGGGACGCGGCCTGGTACGTCTCGCCGGCGGCCGACCTGGAGGGGGTCGTCGACGTCCTGGGGCACGTGCTCCGACGACAGCCGCCGGCACCAGGACCAGCCCGTTTCTGAGGAGGCCGATATGGTACGTGTCCGTGTGGGGGTCGTGGGCTGCGGGATGATCGCGCAGCTGGTGCACCTCCCGTATCTGGCGGCGCTGCGCGACCGCTTCGACATCGTGGCGCTCTGCGACCGGTCCTACGACCTGGCCCGGTCGGTGGCCGAGCGCTTCCACGTCCCGAACGCCTACGCGGCCGTCGAGGACATGCTGGCGAAGACACCCGAACTGGACGCGGTCCTCGTCCTCACCACCGACCACCGGGAACCGGTGCTCACCGCCCTGGAGCACGGCAAGCACGTGTTCACCGAGAAGCCCCTCGGCCACACGATCGCGGAGACCGAGGAGGTGATCGCCGCCGCCGACCGCACCGGCTCCAAGGTCATGGTGGGCTACATGAAGCGGTACGACAGCGGCGTCCGGCGGGGCCTGGAGGAGATCGCGCGGATCACCCGGCCCGTCATGGCGAGGATCCACATCGTGGTGGGCCCCGAGTACGGGAACTGGATCATCCCCGAGCTGTCCCGGATCACCCGCTCCGGCGATCCCGACGGGGCGGCGGGGCCGGACGAGCGGCGCGGCCGGGTCGCCCGGGAGTTCGGCGCCGCCTCGCCCGAAGCGCTGGAAGCGTACATGGACATGTTCGGGGTGTGGAGCCACGACGTGAACGTCTACCGGGCCGCCTTCCCCGCGCCGCCGGCCTCCATCAAGGCGCACTGCTCGCCGGACGGCACGACGCTCACCGCCTCGCTCCTGTACTCCGACGGGTTCCAGTGCGTCTTCCAGGGCTCGTCCACCTCGGTCCGCCGGTTCGAGGAGAGCCTCACCGTCTGGGGCGAGGACCGCACGGTGATGCTGGACATCTCCAACCCCTTCCTGCCCAACGCGCCGTCGACCGTGCGGATCTGGCGTGACGAGGCACCGGCGGGGCCGGGCGTCGGCAGGGGGGCGGCCGTGGAGGAGACCGTCACGGGGTCCTACGAGGAGGCGTTCAAGGCCCAGCTCGCGCACTTCCACGAGTGCGTCGGCGCGCCGGGAGCACAGCCCCTCACCAACGCGCACGAGGCGCTCCTGGACACCCGGCTGATGATCGACATCGTCCGGGCAGCAACGGAACGGCCGTAGCGCCGTGAGCGGTTCCCCGCACGACCTCGGCGGAGCACGGGCCGACGCCGGGGCACAGGCCGACGCCGGGGCGCGCCTCCACCGGCTGTTCGCCGAACAGGTGGCGCGCACACCGGAGGCGCCGGCCCTGCTCTGGCAGGGCCGGCGGATCTCCTACCGCCGGCTCCTCGACAGGTCCCACCAGCTCGCCCGGTTCCTGCTCGCCCGCGGGACCGGCGCGGGGGACCGCGTCGGGATCTGCCTGGAGCGGGGGCCGCACCTGATCAGCGCGCTGTTCGGCATCCTCCGGGCCGGCGCCGCCTACGTCCCGCTCGACCCCGACTACCCCGTCGAGCGGTTGCGGTACGTCCTGGAGCACAGCGGCGCCGCCACCCTGCTGACGCGGAAGGGCCTCACCCCGCTCTTCGCCGACTACCGGGGCGGGATCGTCGACCTCGACGACGTCCGGACCCACCTCGACACGCTGCCCACCGAACCACCGGCCGGCTCCACTTCAGCCGGCTCCGGAGCGGACCCCGCCTACGTCATCTACAGTTCCGGCTCCACCGGCAGGCCCAAAGGCGTCCTGGTCGGTCACCGCTCGCTCGCGAACCACAGCTCCGCGGTGAACCGTCACTTCCGGTTCGGGCCGGGCGACCGGGTCCTGCAGTGCCGGCCCCTCGGCTTCGACGCCGCCGCCGAGGAGATCTTCCCGCCGCTCCTGCACGGCGCCGCCCTGGTCCTCGACGGCGACCCGCTCCGGCAGACGTACCGCGCCCTCACCCGGCAGGTGATCGACACCGGGACCACCTTCCTCAGTGTCCCCACCGCCTTCTGGCACGGCTGGGTGCGCGAGGAGGACTGCCTGGTCCGGCTGGCCGAGGAGTCGTCGCTCCGTCTGCTGGTCGTGGCGGGCGAGCAGGCGTCGCGCCACGCCCTGCTGACCTGGCGGCAACGGGTCGGCGAGCGGATCCGCTGGTGCAACGTCTACGGCCCGACCGAGGCGACCATCACCTCGACCGTCTTCGAACCGGGGGCCGACTGGAGCCCGGACCGCTTCTCCTCCGTCCCCATCGGCCACCCCGTCGCGAACGTGCGGTGCCACATCCTCGACGAGTCCCTGGCCCCCGTCCCGGCGGGCACGGTGGGCGAGCTGTACCTGGGCGGCGCGGGCCTGGCCATCGGCTACCTCGACGCGCCGGCCCTGACCGCGGAGCGCTTCGTGGCGGACCCGTTCCCGGGAGCGCCGGGAGGCCGCCTCTACCGCACCGGGGACCTGGCACGGTCGGACGCCGACGGCTGCATCGAGTTCGTCGGCCGCCGGGACCACCAGGTGAAGATCCGCGGCTACCGGGTCGAGCCGGGCGAGATCGAGGCGGTGGCCGGCGAACACCCCGCCGTCCGGGCGTGCGCCGTGGTGCTGGACGACAGCGACCCGGACAACCCGGCCCTGGGCCTTCACGCGGTCGTGAACGCTCACATGGCCCTGACGGAGCGGGAGTTGATCGGCTTCCTCCGCCGGAGACTGCCGTGGTACATGGTTCCCCCCGGCGTCCGCTTCCTCGCGGAGCTGCCCCTGACACCGCACGGGAAGATCGACCGCGCCGCCCTCACCTCCCCCGCGGACACCGGCTCCGCCGACGCCGGCGCCGCGTACACCGCTCCGCGCACACCGGTCGAGGCCGCGCTGGCGGCCATCTGGGAGGAGCTCCTCGACCGGCGCGACATCAGCGTGGACGCCGACTTCTTCCAGCTCGGCGGCCACTCCCTGCTCGCCGCCGGCCTGATCACCCGGATCCGTACGCGGCTGAACGTCAGCCTTCCGGTCCGCGTGCTGTTCGAGTCCCCGACCATCGAGGGGCTCGCCGCGGCCGTGTCGGACGCCCTGCTCTGACCGCGCTCCCGCCGACCGTTCACACCCCACTTCCACCTTCCACCTCCACCGACATCCGGAGCCATGGATGACCATCGACCTGTCGGATCCGCTGCTCTACCAGACCTCGGATCCGGAGCCGGTGTGGGCACGGCTGCGCGCCGAGCAGCCGGTGTACCGGAACGAGCGGGCCAACGGCGAGTTCTTCTGGGCGGTCATGACGCACCGCCTGTGCACGGACGTGCTGACGGACCCCCGGGTGTTCAGCTCCGAGAACGGCATGCGGCTGGACTCCGACCCGCGGGTGCTGGCCGCGGCGGCGGGCCGGATGCTCAACGTCACCGACCCTCCCCGGCACGACAGGATCCGCAAGGTCGTCAGCTCGGCGTTCACGCCCAGGACGGTCGACCGGCTGGAAGCCACCATGCGGCGGACGGCCGCGCGCGCCATCGAGGAGGCGGTGGCCGAGGGCGGCTGCGAGTTCACCCGCGTCGCGCAGACGCTGCCGGTCTCGGTCATCTGCGACCTGATGGGGGTCCCGGAGGCCGACTGGGAGTTCATGGTCGACCGGACCCGCTTCGCCTGGAGCTCCACCGCGCTCGACGCGGCGGAGGAGGCCAGGAAGGTCCAGGCCCACACCGAGATCCTCTGCTACTTCCAGGAACTGGCCGAGGAGCGGAGGAAGCAACCGCGGGACGACCTCCTGAGCGCCCTGGTGTGCGGCGAGATCGACGGGGTGCCGCTGACCGAACAGGAGGTCTTCTACAACTGCGACGCCCTGATATCCGGCGGGAACGAGACGACCCGGCACGCCACCGTGGGCGGGCTGCTGGCCCTCGCCCGCGACCCGGAGCAGTGGCGGATGCTCCGGGCGGACCCCGGCCTGATGCCCTCGGCGATCGAGGAGATCATCCGCTACACGTCCCCGGTCATGCACTCCCTCCGCACGGCCAGGGAGGAGGTGGAACTCGGCGGGCGGCCCGTCCGCGCCGGCGACCACGTCGTGGCCTGGCTGCCGTCGGCCAACCGCGACGAGGAGGTCTTCGCCGACCCGGAGCGCTTCGACATCGAACGCTCCCCCAACCGCCACCTGGGTTTCATCGTGGGCAACCACTACTGCATCGGCGCGGCGCTCGCCAGGCTCGAACTGACCGTGCTGTTCCAGGAACTCACCCGGCGGGTCCGGACGGTCGAGGTCACCGGCCCGGTCCGTCGCCTGCGCTCGAACCTCCTCTGGGGGTTCGACTCGCTCCCGGTGGCGTTCGTCCCGAGCCTCGAAAACCACTAGCGGAAGCCGATCCGAGGAGGCCGGTCACCAGTGCCCCGTACCGTGCGAAGAGACGCTCTCCTCCCCGACGCCCGGCGCACGGTGGAGACGTACGAGCGGAACCACGACACCCGCTTCACCCACCTGCTGCGGTTCGAACCCCAGGTGCTGGAGTCCCTGCACGCCCCGGGCGAACTGCCGGACAGCGTACGGGTCGCCTCCGACCAGCACCCCGGCGTGGTCGAGCGGATGGCGGTGGTCACGGCGGTCGCCAACCTCCCCGAGCAGCAGGCGGCGCACCGCCGCCGCTACCTCCGCGCCCTGCTCGACATCTACGGCATGCTGCCCGTCCGGGTGGCGGACGCCGCGTCCGTGCCGGGGGCGGTCGTCGTCGCACCGGAACGCGAGGGGCGGATCCTGGCCGAACTGCTCGGTGTGCTGCCCCGCCACCAGGGCTGGACGCCGCAGGCCAAGCGCATGCCCGCGGCCGGCGGCCTGCTGGTCGGCGTCGACCACCGGCTTCCCGCCCGGAGCGACCGGCTGGTGGTCGTCGACGGCGTCGTGGCCAGCGGAGTGACCCTCATGGCGGTGATGCACCTGACGGCCCGGCCGGGCGCCGCCGTCGACGTCTTCACCTGCCACGCGACCGCCGAGGGAGCGCTCGCGCTGGCCCGGTACGCGGAGCGGCGGGAGGTCTCGTTGACGCTCCACGTCGGCCACCTGTCGGGCGTCCTCGACGAGAGGTTCTACTCGGTGGACCCGGAGGACCGGGCGACCCTCCTCCTGGGCGACATCGGCGACACCATCAGCCCGGTCGCCCCGGGGACGTAGGGAGGCCGGAGCGGTACGGCGGCTGGGCCGCCGCCGTACCGCTCCTCCCCGACGGGCGGTCGCGCGGTGAGCGGGGCCGATTCGTCGTGACGGGCTTTCACACCGCGGGCGGCGGACTGCCAGACTGGTGCCGGGGGCCGGTCAGGGGCGGATGGCCACGGCGGCGAGGCAGGACGCCTCGGCGTCGCTGACGTGCGGGGCGTCCGGTTCGGGGCGCCAGCGGGGGGTGGAGGTGATGCCGGGGGCGAGGATGTCCCAGCCGGTGAAGAACCGGGCGAACTCGTCGGCGGCCCGGGCGCGGACCGGGTTGCCGTTGTCGCGGTAGACCTGCTCGATGCGGGCCGCGTCCTGGGGGGCGTAGTCGGGGGTGAAGTGGCTGATCACCAGGGCGGAACCGCGGGTCGGCAGCGCGTTCCCGAGCGTCTCGGCGATCTCGTGGGCGCCCTCGGGGACGAAGTGGAGCAGGGCGACGAGGCTCAGGGCGATCGGCCGGGTGAAGTCGAGGACACCGGTGGCGCGGACCGCGTCCAGGAGGGCGTCGGGGTCCCGGACGTCGGCCTGGACGTAGGCGGTCCGCCCTTCGGGGCTGCTGCGCAGGAGGGCCTGGGCGTGGGTGAGGACGATGGGGTCGTTGTCCGCGTAGACGATCCTGGCCCGCGGTTCGATGCCCTGGGCGATCTCGTGGAGGTTGGGCGAGGTCGGGATGCCGGTGCCGATGTCGAGGAACTGGGTCACGCCGCCGCGGGCGAGCGCGCGGGTGGCGCGGTGCATGAACGTCCGGTTGGCGCGGGCCGCCGACCGGGCCTGGGGGAAGACCGCGAGGGCGTGCCCGGCGGCCTCCCGGTCGGCGGGGAAGTTGGTCGTGCCGTCGAGGAAGTAGTCGTAGATCCGCGCCGAGTGCGGGCGGTGGATGGCGAGGTTGACCTCGGCGCCCGGCGGAGTGGCGATGTCGTCGTGCTGCTCTGCTGCCATGGTGCGTTGTCCCCCTGCGTCGGCGTCATGTCGTGCCCGCAGGCCGGCGCGCCACAACCCGTGGCGCAGCGTGGCGAACCCTTGCGCGGGCCATCGTTCAGCTCAACGTGACGATATCTGATCACATGTGACTGATCACCATCTGACAAGTCATCACATGCCAGTTCATACAAACCTTTTTGGGATCCCCTTCACATCAGGCTTTTCAGGACGATTGGATGTCCGTACGGAGGACGGCCGTTCTCCACCTGACTCCACCGTTCCCGACCCCCGGGTCGGCCGAACGTCGTCCGCACGGGCGACGAGGAGGATCATTTGACCAGCGACGACGAGTGGGCAGCCGTGCGCCCCACTCATCGGCTGTCCTACCAGGCTTTCTGCGACAGCCGCGAAGAGACCTGGCGCGGAGTCGCCTGGGCCCGGTTGCACGACCAGGAACTCGTCGACCAGGCGGTCCGCAGCACCCGCCGGGAACTGGGGCAGGACTGGCTCGGCGCGCTGAGCCAGCCCGACATCGAGGCCCACGCCTGGATGATCGCCAAGCGGTGCATCGCCGACCGGGAGATGAGCGCCGGCCAGGCCCCGCCCAGCGCGGTCGTCCCGGACTGGATCGTCGCCATCCGAGGCGCCCAAGCCCTGGCCCGCGTCAGCCTGGAGAACCTCGACAACGACTACGAGGAGCTCTACAAGGCGATCCTGCGGCTGCCGGAGCGCCAGTACGACATGATCGTGCTCCGCTACATGCTGGACATCGACTACCCGACGATCGCCACCTACCTCGGCATCACCGAGACCAACGCCCGCACCACCACCAGCCACGGCCTGGCCAAGCTCCGCCGCCTCCTCGGCACCGACACCACCATGGGGGACATGCAGTGACACGGGGACACGACCGCCGGGCAGCCACCCCCCGGAACCGGTACGACGGGAACGGCGACGGACCCGACGGACCGGTCGAGCTGCCCGACGGCGTGTCCGGTCCCGACCTGCGCCGACTCGTCCGCGCCCGCGCCCCCCTGGGCGCCGAGCACCTCCAGGCCCGCCACGAACTCGACCTCGCCGCGACCCTGATCATCGCCCAGCCCGAGGCCGCCGACTCCCTGGAGGCCCTCACCAACAACCGGCGCCGCATCCACCCCGGCGGCGCGCTCGTCCTGGCCGCACTGCTCCACCTCGCCGGACACGACGACGGCTGCCAGTTCTGGCTGCAGTTCGCCGCCGGCGGCGGCAGCACGACCGCCGCCAGCTGCCTCTCCTTCCTGCACGCCGCCCGCGGCGAGTTCCGCGACGCCGACTACTGGCGCAACCAGGCCGACCAGCTCGCCGCCGAAGCCCGTAACCCGACCGCGCCGCCCGCGCCCTGGCCCGGCCGGCCGCTCCCCCCCGCCGTGTGGGCCGACACCCTCGCCGCCTGCCACGACGGCCTGACCCTGCGCCTGCCACCGCGCGTGGCCGCCGTCGTCCACCAGCTGCCCGTCGCCACCGACGACGAGGACCACGGCGAGATCCCCCAGCCCTCCCCCACCCTCGTGGACGACCTCGCCCACGCCTCCGCCCCCGCCGCTCGCGCCTGAGCCCCGACCCGCCCCGCCCGGGCGGTCGCGCCGCGGGTGGGCGGATCCGGCCATCTAAGATGCCTGAGTCACTGGTACGGGCCCAAACCTCCGTGCCGGCGGCGCAGGCCATGTCCGATGCGGTGACGGCGAGACGAGGGAGCACCGGTGCCCAGCCAGCGGTCCATCAACGAGGCGGAGCGGCTCGTCCAGGCGAAGCTCGGCGGCATTCCGATCCGCCGGGAGCGGATGGCCGCGGTGGCCAACATCTACCGGGCCGCCTCCGCCGTCCGGCAGCACCTGGAGAACTCCGTGCTGCGCGGCTCGGACCTGACCTGGACCGCCTTCGTGGTGCTGTGGGTGGTGTGGGTCTGGGGCGAGTCCGAGACCCGGCACGTCGCCGAGGAGGCGGGGATCTCCAAGGGGACGCTGACCGGGGTGTCCCGCACGCTGGAGTCGCGCGGACTGCTGCGGCGCACCGACCACCCCACCGACGGACGGCTGGTGCTGCTCGCGCTCACCGAGGAGGGCGAGGAGTTCATGCGCGAGGTGTTCCCCGCGTTCAACGAGGAGGAGTCCTTCGTCACCGGCCGGCTGAGCGACGCGGAGTGCGTCGGCCTCGCCGACGGGCTGCGGCGCGTGGTGCTCCAGGTCGAGGAGTCGGGCGAGGAGCGGCGCCGCTCACTGCTGAACGGCGAGGAGCCCGCCCCGCGCCGCAGCGGCCGGCGCGCCCGTCGGTAGGACTCAGTCGGCGGCCCGCACCAGGGCGTCGAAGAGGCGCTGCTGGGCCGGGTCCTCGTGGGCGGCGTCCTCGGGGTGCCACTGCACGGCGGCGAACCAGCCCTCGTAGTCGGGGAGTTCGACGGCCTCGACGGTCCCGTCGGCGGCCCGGGCGGTGACGGCCAGGCCCTCCCCGAGGCGTTCCACGTGCTGGTGGTGGTAGCAGGACACCCGGACCTCCCCGGCGCCGGTGATCCGGGCCAGCGCGGAGCCGGGCGCGAGCGGGACGGGGTGCCGCAGGTGGCGGTGGTCCCGTCCGGGGCCGCCCATGTCCTGGTGCAGGGTGCCGCCCAGCACCGTGTTGACCACCTGGAGTCCGCGGCAGACGGCCAGCAGCGGCAGTCCGCTCGCGAGGGCCCGCCGGGCGAGTTCCAGGTCGAACGCGTCCTGCTCCTCGTCCACGTCGTAGACGGCCTCGTGGGCGTCGGGCGCCCCGTAGCGGTGGGGTGCCAGGTCGCCGCCGCCGGGGAGCAGCAGCGCGTCGAAGCGGGAGAGCCGGGCGGCGACCTCCTCGGGGTCCGCGGCGCCGCCGGGCGCGTGCGGGTGCAGGGTGGCGGGCTCGCCGCCGGCCCGCCAGACGGCCTCGACCAGCGCGCGGGCGCTGACCTCCGCGGCGTACCGCAGCGCGGAGGTGGTGGCGGCGAAGCGGGCCGGCACGGCGATCAGCGGGCGACGGGTCACAACTGGATCCAGGTGGTCTTGAGTTCGGTGTACTTCTCCAGCGCGTGGGCGGACTTGTCGCGTCCGTTGCCGGACTGCTTCATGCCGCCGAAGGGCACGGTGAGGTCGCCCTCCTCGTAGCAGTTGACCCAGACCGTACCGGCCCTGAGGGCGCGGGAGACCCGGTGCGCGGTGGACAGGTCGGAGGTCCACAGGCCGGCCGCGAGGCCGTACTCGGTGGCGTTGGCGAGGGCGACGGCCTCGTCGAGGTCGTCGAAGGCGAGGACGGAGAGCACCGGGCCGAAGACCTCCTCGCGGGCCAGCCTGCTGTCGGGGGCGACCCGGTCGAAGACGGTCGGTTCGAGGTAGGAGCCGCCGGTGCCGGTCAGGGTGCGCCCGCCGCCCGCGCGCAGGCGGGCGCCGTCGTCGAGGGCGGTGCGGACGTGGCCGAGCACCCGGTCGAGGTGGTGCTCGCCGACCAGGGCGCCCATCTCGGTGGCAGGGTCGAGGGGGTCGCCCACCCGCAGGGCGCGGGCGCGCGCCACGACGGCCTCGGTGACCTGCTCGGCGACGGAGCGGTGGACCAGCAGCCGGGAGGGCGCGGTGCACATCTCGCCCTGGTTGAAGAAGATGCCCCAGGCGGCGGTGGCCGCGGCCCGCTCCAGGTCGGGGGCGTCGGGCAGGACGATGTTGGGCGACTTGCCGCCCAGCTCCAGCCAGACCCGCTTGAGGTTGGAGTCGGCGGAGTAGCGCAGGAAGTGGCGGCCGACGGCGGTGGAACCGGTGAAGGCGAGGACGTCCACGTCGGGGTGGAGGCCGAGGGCCTGGCCGGCCACCGGTCCGTCGCCGGCCACGACGTTGAGCACGCCCGGCGGCAGCCCGGCCGCGAGGCCGATCCGTCCGAGCAGCAGGGCGGACAGCGGGGAGTGCTCCGAGGGCTTGAGAACGACCGTGCAGCCGGCGGCCAGGGCCGGGGCGATCTTCCAGCCGGCCAGGGTGAGCGGGAAGTTCCACGGGACGACCGCGCCGACGACCCCGGCGGGCTCCCGGGTGACGAGGGCGAGGGCGTCGGGCGCGGTGTGCGGGGACTCGTCGGTGAGCTTGTCGGCGAGCCCGCCGTACCAGCGGAAGGTGGTGATGACGGCCCGCAGTTCGATGTCGTGGGCGTCGGTGACCGGTTTGCCCATCTCCAGGCTGATGGTGAGCGCCAGTTCGGTCCGCCGCTCCTCCAGGAGGTCGGCGAACCTCAGCAGGATCCGTCCGCGGTCGGCCGGGGAGAGCCGCGGCCAGGGGCCGTGGTCGAAGGCGCGGCGGGCGGCGGCGACGGCCGCGTCGACCTCGGCCGGGCCGGCGTCGGCGGCCTCGGCCAGCACCCGGCCGTCGCGGGGCGACACCACGGGGAACGCGCCGTCGCCGGGTTCGTCGGCGCCGTCGATCAGGTGCGTGACGGCCGGTTCCAGCGCCTCGGCCCGGCGCAGCCAGTCGTCGTGGGTGGCGAGGGTCATCGGGTCCTCCGGAGCACGTGGGTGCGGGGTGGGTGGCGGGCGCCCCGCCGGCGGGGGGGGGCCGGGGGGAAAGAGAGCGGGGGGGGGGGGCCGCCCCGGGGGCGGGGGCGGGAGGGGGGGGTTGGCCCGCCCAGCCCCCAGACCACCCCGCCCGC